>CANHUD010000259.1 GCA_947463665.1 Sphingobacteriales bacterium | reverse complement strand
TAGGAACGATAATCCCGTTCAAACGACAGCGTATCATAGGTTCTGTCCTGAAACCAGCGGCCCACCAGCATGAAAAAAACAATCCCGCTCATCGAATCCAGATACCCAAAACCGGTACCGGTGACGATCTCGTAGGCACTGCGACCGAACGTGATCAGAATGGCCAGGGCAATCGGTGCATCAATGTTCAGCCAGCCCTGTCGCAGGCCTTTGTAGCCCGATATAAAAAATTCCGATGCGCTGTAAAACAATACGGGCAATGCCAGCGCCAGACTCAGCCAGGAAAAGATCAGGCCCAGCATTTCCATATCCAGCTGTCCATACGCAAGATAATCCGGAAAACTGAGCATCATAATATTGGAAAAAGCAAATCCGGCTACGCCGATCTTATAGATCCGCGTCCGGTTGATCTTTTTCGCGCGGGGCGTATCCCCATCGGTTAGTGTGATATACGGTTCATAGCCTGTGAAGGCCAGCAATTCCACGATTTGTCGCAGCGAAAGCTGAGCCTCTTCATACTGGATGCTGATCTCCTTACGCTGAAAATTCGTTTTTGAAGAAAGGATGCCCGGATGAATACGATGCAGATTCTCCAGCAGCCAGATGCAACTGGCGCAATGCATCGTGGGCAGATGAAACAGTACATTGGCCTGGCCCTGCTCCCGAAAGCGCAACAGCCGTGCCTTCACGTCTTCCGCATCCAGATAGGCAAAGCGGTGATCGGTGAACCGACCTTTTGCGGTGATGCCCGGATTCTTTTCGAGCTCATAATAATTGCAGAGGCCGTTCTCATTCAGCATCAGGTATACCTGCTTACACCCTTCACAACAAAAGGATTTCTCCTCATTTCTGATAGAACCGTCACACGTTTCGCCGCAATGGTAACAGGATGTCTGCATGCCCTCAGATCGTAGCCACGTAGTTTAAATAGTTACACTTCAGTTCCACAAACCGCTTTTCTACATCGCGGATCCGGTTCCGCAGCACGTTCTGGCTATCCAGCGCCTTTGATGCAAGAACATCCTCCATATGACGCCTCCGCTCCTGAGCCAGACGCGTCTGCTGCACAGCGAGTTCCTCTGATAAAAGTTCCATCGTCAGCTGCTGAGCCGCCATCTCTCTCCGGAGATGCTCAAAAATACGGGTACGCTCCTCCTTTAACTGATCTTTCCGCTCCTCCACCAGATGGTTGATCTGAGCATCCAGCTGGGGAAGCTCCACCCGCTGCCGGTTGATCATGTGATCCCAGGCATCGTTTTCTTTGATGAACAAATCCAGTATTCGGTAATCCATATCCGCTTCTTTTCCTGCAGTTTGTTACTGCAAAGATGAAGCCCGACAAATCCCTAAACAATGATCTGCATCAGTTGCGCTCACCGAGGAACCAGGTAGGCCGAGGCTCCCGGTGTCTGAGTCCGAATTTTTCGATCGATTTACGGATCATTGCCACCGCTTCCTCAATAGAATCGGTGATCAGGAACAATTCCAGATCCTCCGGCGAAATGGTCTTCTCCTCCAGCATCCGGTCGATATGCCGGATCAGCTCAAAATGATAGGCCCTGTCGAAAATGATCACCGGAAAATCCTTGATCTTCCGGGTCTGGATCAGCGTCATCGCCTCAAACATCTCATCGAGGGTACCAAAACCGCCGGGCATGATCACAAACGCATAGGAATACTTGACCAGCAGGACTTTCCGCACAAAGAAGAAATCAAAATTGACGAACTTGTCCACATACGGATTGGGTTCCTGCTCATGCGGCAATATAATATTACAGCCGATCGATCTGCCCCCCACATCCTTCGCCCCGCGGTTGGCCGCCTCCATAATGCCCGGTCCGCCACCGGTCATAATGGTGAAGCCGAGCTTCGCGATCTCAGCCGATAAGGCACGGGCATTCTGATAATCCGGATGATCCTCCTTAAAACGGGCCGATCCAAAAACCGTTACCGCCGGCCCGGTAAAATGCAGGGCCCGAAACCCGCGGATAAATTCCCGTATCACTTTTACCGTGAACGTCAATTCCTCCCAGCGTGAACGCGGGCCGTCTAAAAATTTGATCTCCGTCTTCGGATGTAACTTTCCAATCTTTTGTACCATAGGTCTTACAGCTTTTCGTCTGCTACGAATATGCTGCTTTTCCTGTTAAAAAACCAGCGCTATTTTTAGCGGTGAGCTATGAAAATCGGAATCTTATGCGCCCGGATGATCTCCGTCACATAACTTTTGCGGAACAAAGTGGACAATTCCCCTCTCCCAAAAGCACCGGCCACCAGAATGGCATGCTGGTTCTGGGTGAGCCAGTTCTTCAGCTGGTTCGCATCTTCATTGTTCAGCTGCTCGATCGACAAGGGGTTGAAATGGGCCGATGCCAGCTCCATGATCCGCTCCTTTTCCGGCATCCGCTCGCCTTCTGCATGAAACAACAGCGCATTCAGGGGGAGCTTCTCTCCCAACAGATAAGAAAACTGCTTCAACGCAAAAACAGATGATGCCTTGCCATCGTACCCCAGCAATACGGATCCCGGCTCCAGAAAATGCTCGGGAACCAGTAATACCGGGCATTCCGACTCATGCAGCGTTCTGCGCAGATACTCATTCGGCTGCTGGTTGTCGATGTTCTCATAAAACAATTCCGAACTGATGATCAGCAGATCGGCAAAACGCGTTTCCCTTATCAGTTCCTCCAGCGCAAACAGATCCGTATCCTTATGAATACGGCACGATAACTGGTGCTGTGTACAAAAATCCCGGAACTTGCCGGCCGTTACTTCCAGCATCTGCTCATCCTCCCCTACCGGGATGGTGAACACCGGCGTTCCCATTCCCATCCCGCTGTAGCCCAGCAACTCCCGGTAATCCACCGGACTGAGGAATACACCGGTCAGCTGCATGGGCACCCTGCGATGCAGCCAGGTGGCCATCTTCATGGCTCCTTCCGAAAAATGCTGTCCGTCGAAAGCAACAATAACATTGAGCATAGATTTTAGATGTTAGATGTTAGATGTTAGGTGCAAGCAAAGTAAATGCTAGCATATAAACCATGACCTTTATCAGTTCCCGAACCATTCCCTCCCTGCATTGTTTTTTACCTGTATTCGGGTGTCATCGAGTATATTTGATCTACAATTATTTTTTATGACCTGGTTGTTTTTTCTGCTGGTTTTGCTGGGTACGTTTATGGCGATGGAGGCTATCACCTGGGCAACCCATAAATGGGTGATGCATGGTTTCCTCTGGTACCTCCACAAAGACCATCACCAGGTGGAACCGGGTTTTTTTGAAAAAAACGACCTGTTCTTCGTCATCTTCGCCATTCCCAGCATGCTCTTTATCATGAACGGTATGCAAAAAGATATGTGGTGGCTGGCAGCTATCGGCTTCGGCATCATGGCCTATGGCTTCGCCTATTTTATCGTACACGATGTGATCATCCACCAGCGCTTCAAATGGTTCTCCCGCAGCAAAAACACCTATGTCCGCGCTATCCGATGGGCACACAAAATGCACCACAAACACCTGGGCAAACACGATGGCGAAAGCTTCGGTATGCTCTACGTCCATAAAAAATACTGGGAAAAAGTGCAGCGCGATAAAAAACTCATGGCGGGCAAAAAAGTTGAATACGCGCCGGAATCATGAGCACCCCCACATACGACTATATCATCTCCGGTATGGGCTGTGCCGGCCTCAGCCTCGCTGTGCAACTATCCCGAAACGGCCTCACCAAAAATAAACGGATCCTGCTGGTCGACCGGGAACAAAAAAACCGCAACAACCGCACCTGGTGCTTCTGGGAAACCCAACCGGGCCCCTTCGAATCCATCGTCCACCGCTCCTGGGACAACGCCCTCTTCTTCGGCCATGATCCCGTCGCCGCTTTCCAAAAGCCCTTACCGCTCAACCCCTACCGTTATAAAATGATCCGGGGTCTGGATTTCTTCACCCATTGCCTCCACGAAATCCAGCAGGACCCG
>CANHUD010000258.1 GCA_947463665.1 Sphingobacteriales bacterium | reverse complement strand
AGGGAAAAAACGTTTTCGCCAAAAATGGCGGTGATCCGCGATGCAGAGGCTTCTTTGACCTCTCCGCCGGCGGTCAGGTTGTCAATGGCTTTGAAACGTAACGACTGCATTTGTTTGTTGTTTGCCCGAAGGTCGGGCTTTTTTTCTAAACAGTCAATTTTTTTACGTCTTTACACTCGAAAAGAGGTTAATTCGGACTGGAAAATGTGAATAATTAAAAGCAGTTTCTCAAAAATGACGTCAATATGAGGCTTAGAGAATATATTAAAATTATTTTAATGTGAATTTGTTAAGGATCCGCCTGAAGTCTGTCAGACTCCATACAACTATGAGCAGGATGGCTTCAAACGGGGCTCTGTACCGTACGGTTGCTCCTGAAAAGGGAACGATCATGCCAATTATCATATAATTAATCAGACAGAGAAGTAGCAGTTTACACAGTAGGGCCATCTGTGAGCGATTCAGTGCGGTGGATTCCGGAAAGAAAACGGCCAGCAGGATGGCCAGCAAAATCAGAAAGGTCTCTATTCCGGATAAACCGGATAAAAGACCGGATGAAACGGTTGGAAGTGGCTGTAGCAATACATTATATACTGCATGCGGAATGCTCTTTACGAGACCAATCCGGCTACCATCCAATTCAGGCATATCCATTCTGGAACCACCCGTAAGTGCTTCAAAGGAAGTCCTCTTCTCCCGAAGGAGCAGGGAAAATTTTTCGGGCAGGAAATAAAGAGACATCACTAAAAAGAATACAGCTCCCGTTAACAAATGAGACAACTTGATGCTGCTCTGTCTGGTCCAAACAAATAAGACAGCTGCCGGTATAAGCGTGAGTACCAGCATGTGGCGGTTTACGATCAGTAATAAAATCCCTATGACCAGTCCAAAAAGATATTTTTTGTTTGGGGTGCAAAAAAGCTGATAAAAGGAATAGAGAGAGAGACTTAATCCTAAAAAAATTAATCCGTCTTTTCGTATACCAGCAGTCCAGAAAAGGGCAGGAATAAAAGCAAATGCGGCAATCCAGAGCCATGTTCGCTTAGCAGGAAAAACTTCCAGAAACAGTCGGTACAAAAAATAGGATCCCCAGAAACTAATCATGGAAAACAATACAACATTCACATAATAATTTCCGCCGGAAAACAGATTAAGAAAAGCCAGCAACTTGATCAGAAATCCGAACTCAACGGATTCCCATGCCGAACTCATTTCATACGCAACAGTATATTCTTTCAGCTGAAAAACTGCCGAGAGATAAGAAACAGGCGTTTCTATGAGATGGCCGGTTTCTTCCACACCCAGCCAATGGAATCTCCATGTATCATCACCATTGTAAACGCTGCCGTATATAAAACCATACAGGCAGCCGAGTCCGATCCGGATTAAAAAGCCGCTGATCGCCAGTGGAGAGGCCAATTGGAGTATTCTTTTGTGGGACATCCAATAAAGGCAAATGGCAAAAAGTATGGTATACAGTACAAATAAAAAAATAGAGGCGAACACTGTATTTGTTTAATTGTGCGACAAGATAGTGCTTTTAAAAATCAGGAAATGGACTAATATTGCTTATCGATGTCCATTAAAAATCAAACGGCTCCTGTTGCCATCTTCGTTTCCAATAACTGCTGGTCGCTCTACAATTTCCGGCGGGAAATTCTCCATCGGTTTTCTGAGAAAGGATGGCAGGTTGTGGCCATCGCTCCCAAAGATGAGTTCACTGAAAAACTCATGACCTGTTGTGCGCTTCGTTATTACGATGTTTCGTTCCGAAACAGTGCTGTTTCCCCACTATCCGATCTGCAACTCTATCGAAAATTGCTGGAGATCTACAGAATGGAATCGCCTAATATTATTTTTCATTATGTAACCAAACCGGTTGTATACGGCTCACTGGCTGCCGGGCGTCTGGGAATACCTTCCATTGCAGTAATTACAGGTCTTGGATATGTGTATGCATCCGATACCTGGTTATCCTGGCCCGTAACCTTCCTGTTTCGTCGCGCCCTCCGCCATGCTGCACAGGTCTGGTTTCTGAATCGTGAAAATGCCGGATTCTTTACCGGTGAAAAGATCATTCCCCACGGCAAATCGCTGATCCTTCCCGGAGAAGGCATAGATACAGGCAGATTTAAACCAGCTGTTGAAAAAATTGCTACAGACAGATTTGTCTTTCTTATGGTAAGCCGACTGCTCTGGAGTAAAGGCGTAGGTGTGTATATGGAAGCTGCGGCTATACTTAAGGAAAGAGGTGTAAACGCTGAATTCAGGCTGCTGGGCCGTCCGGAACCGGGTCACCCGGAAGCTGTTGCTACTGAACAACTGATCGTATGGGAAAAACAGGGGCTGCTGGTCAATCTGGGCTGTTCAGATGACGTACCGGAAGTCCTGGCCACAGCAGACTGCTTCGTGTTGCCCACCTTTTATGAAGAAGGAATCCCCCGTTCCCTGATGGAGGCGTCTTCCATGGAGTTGCCCGTTATCGCCTCCGATCACACAGGATGTAATTCTCTGGTAGAGGATGGGGTTACCGGATTGCTCTGCCGGCCAAGAGATGCCCGGGATCTTGCACAAAAAATGACAGATATGCTCAACCTGTCTCCCCGGGAAAGAATGCAAATGGGAAAGGCTGGCCGTGAAAAAATGATCCGAAACTTTGACATAGCACTGGTGGCTCAGCGATATCAGGAAACAGCGGATCGATTTGCCCGCTAATTATCTGAACTCCTTTAATCGTTCTTTGCTACTTTTGCATTTTCTTATCAGCATGCAAACTACTGTAGATACCGCCCGCCAGTTAGGCCTCACGGAAGAGGAATTTGTTCTAATCGAAAAAATACTCGGCCGCAACCCCAATTTTACCGAACTCGCTGCTTACTCCGTTATGTGGAGTGAACACTGTAGCTATAAAAATTCCATCAAATGGCTCAAAACGCTGCCCAGAGAGGGTGGCCGTCTGCTGGTAAAAGCCGGTGAAGAAAATGCCGGCCTGGTGGATATCGGAGACGGACTGGGTGTGGTCTTTAAAATCGAATCGCACAATCACCCCTCCGCCATCGAACCTTTTCAGGGAGCTGCCACCGGTGTAGGAGGAATCCACAGGGATATCTTTACCATGGGTGCAAGGCCCATCGCAGCCCTTAATTCCCTTCGTTTCGGAAACCTGAAAGAACCCAAAACCCAGCATTTGCTCAACGGAGTTGTCCATGGCATCGGTCATTATGGCAACTGCTTTGGCGTTCCTACAGTAGGAGGAGAAGCGTATTTTGAAGATTGCTATCATACCAACCCTCTGGTAAATGCCATGAGCGTAGGCATCGTGGAAGCAGGTAAAACAGTAAGCGCAACGGCCAGTGGAACAGGTAATCCGGTATTCATCGTAGGATCCGCTACCGGCAAAGACGGAATAGGAGGGGCTTCCTTCGCTTCTGCAGATATTACGGAAGACAGTGCACAGGACTTACCTGCGGTGCAGGTAGGTGACCCATTTCAGGAGAAAAAATTACTGGAAGCCTGTCTGGAAGTCATTCCTACCGGAGCCCTGATCGGTATGCAGGATATGGGAGCTGCCGGTATCATCTGCTCAACGGCAGAAACCAGTGCCAAAGGCGGGGTAGGGATGCGCATCGATCTGGAAAAAGTTCCCTCCCGTCAGGCAAACATGAAAGCATGGGAACTGCTGCTCAGTGAAAGCCAGGAGCGTATGCTCATGGTTGTTAAAAAAGGCCGCGAAGCAGAAGTGCTGCAGGTTTTTGAAAAATGGGACCTGCCCTGCTCCGAGATCGGAGTGGTTACCGATGATGGTATGCTGCGTTTCTACATGAACAATGAACTGGAAGCAGAACTGCCGGCGGAAAGTCTTGTACTGGGCGGCGGTGCACCCCAAAATAACCGCGAATACCGTGAACCAGCCTATTTCGAAAAGATAAAATCATTCGACGTCACGTCCATACCTGTACCGGAAGATCTGCCGGCAGTAGCTGCTCAGCTCATACGTGT
>CANHUD010000257.1 GCA_947463665.1 Sphingobacteriales bacterium | reverse complement strand
GTTCAGGAATATGAAACCGTAGCCCGTCAGCTTGGCCTTACGAATGTTCATTTTTTCCCCATCAGTGCGCTGGAAGGAGACAATGTAGTGGATCCGTCGTCCAGTATGCCATGGTACACAGGGCCTTCCCTGTTACAGCATCTCGAAGATGTTGAGGTAATCGCTCATTCCAATCAGGATCTGCCGCGATTCCAGGTTCAATATGTACTCCGTCCGCAGCGCCCTGAACTGCATGATTACAGAGGATACGCAGGCCGTGTACTAAGTGGTTCTTACCAAACGGGGGATGCTATACAAGTCCTGCCATCCGGGCGGTCAAGTTCTATTGCCCGACTGGAAATAGCGGGAGAAGAAGTACCCACCCTCCATGCCGGTCAGAGTGGGGTGATCCTGCTGGCCGATGATATTGACGTGAGCCGCGGCGATAGTCTGGTGAAACCGGATAAAGCGCCGGTTGTTACGCAATCCTTTGAGGCGTTGCTCTGCTGGCTGGATGATAAACCACTGGTAAGCGGCAATAAATACGTACTGCGCCATCATGCCCATGAAGTGAAAACGGTGGTAAAGCAGCTTCATTACCGGCTGGACGTTAACAGCCTGGAACATCAGGAACCATCAGGCGAAGTTAAACTCAATGAAGTGGTGTATGCCACCCTCCGCACCGCCAGTCCGATAGCCGTAGATGTATTCGATCAGCTTTCCTCTAATGCAACAGCTATTCTGGTAGATGAAACCAGCAACAGCACCGTTGCTGCCGTTTTGATCCGTTCTGTTCCATAAGCCTGAGGGATCTGAATGCAGGTCTGCTCCGCTTATTGTACCTTTACAACATGGCATTACTACAGGCAACGCTCACGCATCCCGATTACGGATTCACCATCCAGGATGCCAACGGGCATACGATGAAAATGGACATTCCGGTAGATCAGGGCGGACACGGAGAGGGTTTCCGGCCAATGCAGACGGTATTGGCAGCTCTTTGCGGATGCAGTGCCGTTGATGTGGTCAGCATCTTGAAAAAACAACGTCAGCCATTAACCAATCTGGTTATACGGGTGGATGGGGAACGCCAGAAAGGTGTGGAACCTGCTTTGTGGGAACAAATCCGGCTGGTGTTTGAACTGAAAGGCGATGTGGAACCTGCCAAAGCGAAGCGCGCCGTAGAATTATCCATGGAAAAATATTGCTCGGTAGCTGAAACCCTGCGAAGAGCGGGTGCTACAATTACATTTGATATAGTAGTTAACGAAATTCTGATTTCCTGATGGAACAGCATAATGAAACCCGTGCCGTTCGCATACAAACGCGTAAAACGGGCGAAAAAGAACATTCAACCCCACTCTTCCTGACCAGCAGTTTTACGTATGATTCTGCGGAAGATATGGCAGCGGCTTTCGCCGATGATTCGCTGGACGTGAACATTTACTCCAGGTTTTCTAATCCAACTACGGATGAGTTTATTGAAAAGATTGCCACGCTGGAAGGAGCGGAAGATGGTGTGGCAACGGCTACCGGTATGGCGGCCGTGTTTGGAACCTTTATGACCTTTCTGTCAAAGGGAGATCACATCGTTTCTTCCTCTGCTGTATTTGGTTCTACACATACGATCATCACCAAATATCTTTCCAAATGGGGCATCGATTATTCTTATTTTTCGATGAACCGTCCGGAAGAGATCGAAGGACTCATTCGTCCGAATACGAAGTTGTTGTATGTGGAAACGCCGAGTAATCCTGGGTTGGATATCATCGATCTGGACTATCTTTCTTCTATCTGCAAGCGCTACAATGTACTGCTGGTAGTGGATAACTGCTTTGCTACGCCGGCTGTACAGCAACCCATTCGATTCGGGGCTGATCTGGTCATTCATTCCGCCACCAAGTTCATTGACGGGCAGGGACGCGTACTGGGTGGGGTAGTTGTTGGCCGCAAAGAACTCATTAAAGAGATCTATCTCTTTATTCGAAACACCGGGCCTTCCATGAGCCCTTTTAACGCATGGGTATTGTCGAAAAGTCTGGAGACACTCTACATCCGTATGGACAGACATGCACAGTCGGCCCTGCAGATCGCCCAACAACTGGAAGGTCATCCGGCACTCCGAATGGTTAAATACCCATTCCTTCCATCTCATCCGCAGTACGAAACAGCAAAAAAAATGATGCGGAATGGAGGTGGTATCGTGACATTCGATCTGAAAGGCGGGATTGAAAGCGGACGAAAATTTTTAAATGCCCTTCAGTGGCTGTCTATGACCAACAATCTGGGGGATTCCAGGACCATTGCCTCTCATCCGGCCAGTACCACGCATTCTAAACTCAGTGAAGCAGAACGGCAGGCAGTGGGGATTACACCCGGACTGGTGCGTCTTTCCGTTGGACTGGAGCATCCGGATGATATTCTGGCAGATATTCTGCAGGCATTGAGACAGGCAGAATAGATAGGAAGGACCCTTTAATTTTAGATGTCCTTGTAAAAGCAAGCTGGCAGGATGACTTCCTTTAGCTTCGGTACGTTCACTTTATCCAGTGGATGAGGGAACTGATCTGCATATTCAATGGTGCTTATTCGGTCTTTTCTCAGGAAAGTAAATTCAAGAGTGGGAGGGATTTCGAATTGTTTGTACCGTACCGGTCTGGCACAGTTGTTTGGGTGAATATGCACCACGTAAAAATCTTTGAGGAGCTTATACAGGCAGGAGGCTATGAAATCAGCCGATTTTACGTTTAAAATAGCATCGAATTTGTGAAATTCAATAACTATAATTCTGAACTTCCGAAGTACTTCATTCGAGGTTTCAATTAGTACATTATACTCCCCCCCTTCAATGTCCATCTGAAGGATCATGTCCTTATCTACATTTTCCTTTTCTTTGATCCAGTTTTCAAGACTAATGAAATGTGGTTTAATTTCAAATCCCACATGTTTCTGTATGAAATCAAACTGATTATTTTGAATAGTAGGCTTCATAACAGAATGGTCAGCCATATAAGATTTAATACCCATTCTTGAAAGTGCATCCTCAAAATAGGATTCAGTGGATACACCCGGTGAAAAGCAGTTTTTAATTCCTTCAAGATCATCCGGGATCAGATAGCCGGCATCATCAGGTCCGTCACCCAGTCGAATTAAATGGGCTTTAACGGGTCTGATCGCCTTTAACAACTCCTTAAGTTTTGATTCCTCCGTGGTTTTGGCAAAATATATATTCCGACGAATTGCCCAGTCTTTGAGAAAGCGGATCATAGAAATATTAAAATTGAAAGATAATCAAGCGGCTATTTAAAGTCAGGTTATAAAAAATTATAAAACCGCTGGAAACAGCGGTTTTATAAATAAGAATATTTTTTGTTGCCCGACCTGGATTCGAACCAAGACAAACAGAACCAAAATCTGTCGTACTGCCATTATACTATCGGGCAAGCCTTTTCCCCCTAAAGGGGATGCAAAAATAAAACAAAAGAATCATTTCATCCAAACAAAATTTGAGATTCAGAATACCTGATCAAAATTGTATCTTGATACTTCAATCTGATCAACATGAAACCAGTGATTTGTACAATTTTTTTGATGGGACTTTTATTTTCTTCCTTTACACCCAAGCCGCAACAGCGCAGGAAAGTTATATTCTTTGGTGATTCCATCACAGAAGCTGCGGTCAAACCCAATGGCTACATCGAAGTACTGAAATCCATGCTGGTGAACCAGCAGCTTGATGGTCGCTATGACCTCATCGGCTCCGGGATCGGAGGCAACAAAGTGTATGATCTTTATCTGCGTATGGAAGAGGATGTTCTTAGCAAAAAACCGGATATCGTGGTCATTTATATTGGAGTGAACGATGTATGGCACAAACAGAGCTCAGGAACCGGTACTGACCCGGATAAGTTTGTCCGGTTTTACAAAGCCATTCTGGCGAAACTTAAAGCCGCCAACATCAAAGTGGTCCTTTGCACACCGGCGGTGATCGGCGAACGTACGGATTTCTCCAACCAGTTGGATGG
>CANHUD010000256.1 GCA_947463665.1 Sphingobacteriales bacterium | reverse complement strand
TTTCACGTTCTCAAAAACAGGTTCCATTTTCTCGAAATCCCCGTTCGACTTCATCGTCACGGCTTTTACCCATCCGCGGATCCAGTCGTAAAAAAACAATTTACCCGCATAGTACTCAGGATAGCGTGTTTCCTTTGGATAAAACTCAGGATAGTATACGGGACCAGCCATGGCATTACGTCCGCCGGTACCTACTTCAGGAAAATCAGGAGAAACTGCATAAGGATACCAGATAAATGCCGGACTCACCGGTGGCAACTCCAGCAATCCGGTATTGTTCCGCGATTCATTCAACGGCTTTGCCGGATCATACGCTGGTCCGGAAACGCCGGTGGCATAATCAAACCGATGATATGGATAGTTGTTCCCAACAAACAATGGCCAGCCAAAATAACCGGCCTTACGGGCCTGGTTCAGTTCATCATACCCGCGCGGTCCGCGGCGTCCCAGACTGTCGTTCCCGGCATCCGGACCCACCTCACCCCAATACAGAAAACCGGTCTTCCGGTCTACCGATATCCGATACGGATTCCGGTTACCCATCACATAAATCTCCGGCCGGGCTTTCTCCATGCCTTTCGGGAACAAATTGCCCTCAGGAATGGTGTAACTGCCATCCGGGTTGATACGGATACGCAAAATCTTTCCTCTCAGATCATTGGTATTTGATGAACTTCTGCGGGCATCGTACTGTTCAAAACCCGGACGATCATCCATCGGTCCGAAACCATTGAGCTTATAGGTAGAATTCGGCTGGTCAAACGGTGTGGCATTATCGCCGGTCGAGATATACAACAATCCGTCGGGCCCAAATGTCATCGACCCTCCGGTATGGCAACAGATATCGCGCTGCGAAAACAATTCCAGCACAATCTTCTCTGATTTCAGATCAAAAATACCGTTGCGGAATACAAAGCGCGACACGCGGTTCACGGATGTATCCAGTGCGGCATAAAATACATACACGTAATTATTCTTCGCATAATCTGGATCGGCTGCAATGCCGATCACGCCCTCTTCGGCGTTCACACCGGATACTCTTGCTTTATGATACGGCTTCAGATTCGCCACCTCTTTCAATTGCTTCGTACGGGCATTGTAATGGAGCACTTCCCCTTTCCGCTGTACCACCAGCATATCAAAATTGGGTAGTATCGTCATCTCCGTAGGCTCATCAAAACCGGTTGCCAGAATGGTCTTGGAGAAACGATCGGCATCCGGTACACGCTGCGTTTTTGCTTTGCTGTAATCCAGCACCACATCGTTTCCGGCAGCATACTTCAGGCCTCCGAGGAGGTGCTGCAGGAATAAAGGATCCTTATACGTTTCGTCGGTGTGGCCAAACTCCGTGTAATAGGCACGGCCTCCGTCAAAATCATGATACCAGGCCATCGGATGATGATCTCCGTTCTGTCCGCCCTCATATGATTTCTCGTCAATAGAGATCAGGATGTTCACGTCCTTAGCCGATGGAGGTGTCTTGAAATTGTACCACTCATCCGCCCGCTCCCAGATCTCCGGCAGATGTTTGGTGCTGATATGATTCCGGTCGTTCACCACCAGCTTCGCTTTCTGGATCTTCGGATGGCTCTTGAAATAACCGCCTACCAGTTTGCCATACCAGGGCCACTGGTATTCACAATCCGCCGCGGCATGCACCCCTAAAAATCCGCCGCCGGCCTGTATATAGCGCTCAAATTCCGCCTGCTGTACATGATTCAGTACATCACCGGTAGCATTCAGAAACACAACGGCATGGTAACGCTTCAGGGAATCTTCCGTGAAATATGCACTGTTCTCTGTTGTATCTACCTGAAATCCATGTTCACGCCCTAACTGCAACAAGGCAGCCTTTCCTGCCGCTATGGAGGAATGACGGAATCCTTTTGTCTTACTGAATACAAGAATACGCTTCTTCTCGATCGATTTACCATAACAGCCGCCTAAACCAACGGAGATAGTAACCAATATTGTTAATAATGAAAGTAGTTGCCTCATGGGTTTGAATTGTATTAGAGTCTGCGGATCTTAAGATTACGATACCAGGTACCGCCGCCATGATCCTGCAGCGCGATGCGTCCTTTGGATGTCTTGGCAAAACAGCACTCTTTTGCAAACTTGCTTCCATTCACCAGCTTCTCCCAGTTCTCATCCCACAGCGTAGTGCTGATTGCTTTCTTACCGTTCACGACGAACTCCAGTTTCTTGTCTTTAAACCGTATAACCGATGTGTTCCACTCGCCGGTTGCTTTGATCAGCGATGGGTCACAGGCAATCAGATCATACAACGAAGCGGCTTTCTGCTTATCATCCAGCTTCGACGGATATCCAACATTATCAATCACCTGAAATTCCGGACCGGTGATGAAGGTTGCCCCGAATTTGGGATCTTCCTGTACAAAAAAGATAACACCGCCGTTGTTGCCGGCCGCTACTTTCCATTCAAATGAAAATTCAAATTCTTCATATATCTCATCGGTCACCAGATCACCTCGGCCCGCTTTGGAATTGGCATCCAGATACAGCGCACCGTCCTGAACCACCCAGGCGGTGGGCTTCCCGGGCTGCAGATAGGTATGCCAGCCGGCAGTGGTCTTGCCGTCAAAGAGCGACTGCCATTTCGATTTTTGTGCTACGGCTATCTGGAAAACCAGAAGTGCCAGGATCATCATTCGTACTTTTTTCATATGCTGTTTAAGGTTTACGTGTACAAAATCACAGATAAAACAAAAGCGGACCCAATCGATCCGCTTCTATTCTGACAGATCAGCATTATAATTTTCTGATCTTGATGTTTCGATACCATACGGGGTCTCCATGGTCCTGCAAGGCGATGCGCCCACTGGTAAATGTGGCGAAATCCGGCCAGCGCCTGAACTTACTCTTAGCTACCAGCTGCTTCCAGTTCTCATCTCCCATCATCGTACTCACTACCAGCACACCGTTCATATACAGGTCCAGTTTTCCTTTCTTAAAACGGATCTCCGCCTTGTTCCATTCGCCCGGCCCTTTCACCGGCTCACTGGAACTGCGGATCAGATCGTACAGATCTCCAGAACGGTGAGAGGTGATCTTGCCATCGGGATGCCCTTCGTTATCCAGTACCTGCATCTCCGGTCCCGTATGCCAGGGATGCTCGTATTTCTTATCTTCCTGCAACAGAAAAATGATCCCGCTGTTTCCTTTGGGAGAAATCTTCCATTCAACCGAAAAATGAAAATCCTGAAAAACGGCATCCGTCACCAGATCGCCGCCACCAACGATGCGTCCTTTCTCCCTTTTTGAAGGATCCAGCATCAGCGCCCCATCCACAGATTTCCAGGCGGAACCATCCGATTTCTGCTGGTACACATGCCAGCCGGCAGTGGTTTTGCCATCGTACAACAAGGTCCATCCCTGCTTCTTTTCTTTCTTGGTCAGTTTATTGACGGGAGGATCACCTGCTGCCAACACTGAAAAAGAACTTAAAAAAAACAGGCTTACAGAAAAAAAGGCAAACAATCGTTTCATGTGCTTATTTGTTCATGGATAAGATATAGGAAACCATGGCTTCTGCATCCGCCTGAGACAGATTCGGATGCGGAGTCATCGGAATCTCACCCCAGTTACCCTTGCCGCCTTTAATAACCTTTTCGGCGAGCATCTTCACATTCTCAGGTGTATTGGGATATTTCTTCGCCACATCCGCATAGGAAGGTCCGATTACTTTTGCATTGTCCTGGTGGCAGGTACGGCAGTCAGACCCCTCGATCAGGGCCTTCCCATTGCCGGCATCTGCCGTAGCCGCAGGTGCTGTAGCCTCTGCAGCCTTGCTATCACTGCCAATCTGCTCATTCTGACTGGTAGAACTGTTGCTCACAGGGGTAGTAGATTGCTCGCTCTCTCCACCTCCACAGGCGTAACTTGCTGCCGCAACAGCAAATACGATAAGGATCTTTTTCATGTTTACTCTTGGTTTAAAACGTGAATGTACGTTAAAATCAACGTTAGGAAATGCCTAAAATCTTCTTGTTAAATGCCTCAT
>CANHUD010000255.1 GCA_947463665.1 Sphingobacteriales bacterium | reverse complement strand
TTCGCGAATTTCAAGTACGATTATCGCGGTAAGTATTTTGTGACACTGGGTGGCAGAACCGATGGCAACAGCCGTTTTGCGGATTCTGTACGCTGGGGTCGATTCTGGAGTGCCAGTGGAGCTTGGGTAATGAGCAAAGAAGGATTTATGGCTGGTCTCGACTGGATCAATTTCCTCAAACTCAGGGCTTCATACGGTACTACCGGTAATGACGCAGGCATTGGATACTATCCGTATCAGACACTCTATGCTATTGGCCGGAACAATGCCCTGAATCCGGGTATATTACAAAATACCTCACTCGGTAATGGTGGCCTCACCTGGGAGTCGAACAAACAGTTCGATGTAGGGGTGGATTTCACCGTGCTGGATAACCGGTTAAACGGTTCGGTAGAATATTTCAACCGGGTATCGGATAACCTGATTTTCAGCGTACCACTGCCCATGTCAAGTGGGTTCTCTTCTACTTTCCGTAACGTAGGTAGTATGTACAACCGCGGACTGGAGTTGCAGATCAGTGGTGATGTGATCCGTACCAAGGATGTAACCCTTACACTGGGTATGAATGCCACAACGTTCACCAACAAGATCACGAAGCTGCCACAGAATGAGATCATCTCCGGTACCAAAAAGCTGATGGTAGGTCGTTCTATTAACGACTACTGGCTGCGCGAATGGTATGGTGTAGATCCAAATGATGGAGCAGCACTGTATAGGAATAACACGGGAGCCACCGGTTTCCGTCTGACGCCCAAAGGAGATTCCGTAGCTACCAACCCAACCAACGCACGTTTTGGGTATGTGGGAACTGCGATTCCTGACTGGTACGGGGCCTTTAATTTTTCTTTCCGGTATAAAAACCTGACCCTGTCATCCCTGATGAACTGGCAGCTTGGCGGCCTTACGTATGATGATACGTATGCTGCATATATGCATTCAGGAACCTATGGTGCTTCTCTTCACAGAGATATGTTGCAGCGTTGGCAGAAGCCTGGCGACATCACGAATGTACCGCGTATGGACAATGCGCAGACTTCATTTTTTGGTTCTACCAGCTCCCGCTTCCTGACAGATGCATCGTTCCTGAACATTCAGAACATTACACTGGCGTATGATTTCAAAGGTCAGCTTGGAAAAAGAACACTTCCTTTCCAGAGTGGCAGGTTGTTCCTGGCGATGGAGAATGTGAAAATGTTTACCAAGCGTAGTGGTATGAACCCGATGCAGTCGTTCTCCGGTGTTACCTCTATTGGGTTCATTCCGGCACGGGTGTTGAATATTGGGGTTAATGTGAATTTATAATTTCTAAATCCAGAACAAATGACAAGAAGAATATCTTCATGGATCGTTGGACTGGCAGTTGTGGCAGCTACCGGTACCTCCTGTAAAAAGGAGTACCTGGAAACTGTTCCCACCACAGCCGTTGCAGCGAGTTCCGTGCTGGAAAGTGTGGCCAATGCCACAGCAGCATTGAATGGTATCCACCGTTCAATGTATATGCGTTACAATGACCAGGGAACTTTTGGTTACGGAACCATCATGCTTTATAATGAATGTCTGGGCGAAGACTATGTTTTCTCCGGGCAATCCAATGGCTGGTTCCTGACTACATACAGATGGCTGGATCACCGTAATGCCAATGGTAATGCCTATTTCCCGTATCAGTTCTTTTACAGGATTATTTCCAATGCAAACGTGCTGATCACGGGAATCGACAAAACGCCCGGTGCGGATGTTGACAAGAACGCAATCAAAGGCCAGGCACTTGCTTATCGTGGATGGGCTTATTTCAATCTGGCTCAGATGTATGGACGTCGTTTTGACAAGGCTACTGCGAATGACGGTCCAGCTGTACCACTGGTGCTGACCCCCACCATTGAACCCCAGGCCAGGGCAACAGTTGCCCAGGTGTACAAACAGATAAACGATGATCTGTCGGCAGCTGAAACGCTGCTCGCTACCGCCAGAGCCCGTGCGGATAAATCAAATTTCAACGTGAATGTTGTGCGTGGCCTGCAGGCTCGCGTAGCGCTCACCCAGCAGAACTGGGCTGTAGCGGCTGCAAAAGCCAACCAGGCTCGTCAGGGCTTTACGCTCATGAATGCTGCGCAACAACTTGAAGGTTTCTCCAACTGGAGCAATCCGGAATGGATGTGGGGAAGTAGCCAGATCGATGACCAGACAGAATTCTTCACAGCATTTTTGGCTTATATCAGCTTCAATTTCAACTCTACGAACATTCGGACCAACCCAAAATGCATCAGCCGCACGTTGTATAATACCATGGATGCGAATGATGTACGCAGGGCATTGTGGGTACCCACTCCTTCCGCTGCGAATTCAATCGTGCCTCCCGGAGGAAATCGGGCTGCCTTCATGAACCAGAAATTCCGTGCAAAGGATTTTGCGAACTCAGTTGGCGATATGCCTTATATGCGCGCAGCTGAAATGCTTCTGATTGAGGCAGAAGCACTGGCCAGAGATGGAAAAGATGCACAGGCTGCCGATGTGTTCACGACCTTCATGTCATCCCGTGTACCTGGTTATGTTCGCCCTACCGCTACTGGTGATGCGCTGATCACACTGATTATGAACAGTCGCCGTATAGAGCTTTGGGGTGAAGGATTCCGTTACCTGGACCTGAAGCGTCTTAATCTGCCTCTCGACCGTAATGGCAGTAACCACAATGCAGCACTTGCTGTTGCAATGAACGTGGCAGCAGGTGCCAATGAATGGCAGTATGTCATTCCACAGGCCGAGATCAATGCCAATCCTCTGGTTACACAGAATCCATAGGATTAGCCCGATAGATACATAATAGAAAAGCCCGGTTTTGCCGGGCTTTTCTATTCGTTCTGTTGAGTGTCAGAGTCTTATTTCTTCTCCATTTCCGTCGAAGAAATGAAATTCAGTGAGATGGCAGGCGTTGCTGGCTTTTAATTTCAGGGTGATCTTGTACTTCCAGCTCCATTTTCTCCGCATGGAGATAAACCCTTTGGTCAGATAGGCATGCATAATCGGATGAACGGTAATGTTCAAAATCCTGTGTTTCTGCATGGCTAGATATCCAATATTTTTTTCGATTTCATCTTCCAGTATGAGCGTAGAAGAAATCTTTCCGGTGCCCTGGCAGGAAGGACAAAGCTCCTGGGTATTGATGTTCACCTCAGGTTTCATGCGTTGGCGGGTGATCTGCATGAGCCCGAATTTCGAGATGGGGAGTACCGCATGTTTGGATCGATCCATGCGCATGAATCCCTCCATCGCTTCTACAAGTTTCTTCTTGTTTTCGGGAAGTTTCATGTCGATAAAATCCACCACTATAATACCTCCCAGATCCCGAAGCCTCAGTTGCCGGGCAATTTCTTCCGCAGCTTCCATATTGGTCTGGATCGCATTCTCCTCCTGGTTGTTCCCTACACTTTTATAACCGCTATTCACATCAATAACATGGAGGGCTTCCGTGTGCTCGATGATGAGGTAGGCTCCGCTAGGCAGATTAACTGTTTTGCCAAACGTGGCTTTCACCTGTTTGGTTACCCCAAAATGGTCAAAAATGGGGGTTCCGCTGTTGTAGTATGAAACAATATCCAGCTTGTCCGGTGCGATCTTCTGAATATAACTCCGGGTATCGTTGAAGAGGGATTTATCGTTGACGATGATCCTGTTGAAATCTGCATTCAGCAGGTCTCTCAACATACTGGTTGTTTTTGTCTGCTCACTCAGGATCTTGGCCGGAGCCACGGCTCCTTTGAGATTTTTCTGGATGACAGCCCAGTTGCGGATCAGGTTGTTGAGGTCTTCGTGAAGCTCTGCTGTATTCTTCCCTTCAGCGGCCGTTCGAACGATCACACCAAAATTTTTGGGCTTGATCGATTCAACTATTTTATGGAGCCGTCTTCTTTCTTCTGAAGAGTGGATCTTCCGGGAAACCGCGATAATGTCATTGAAAGGGGTGACCACTACAAAACGGCCCGGCAGTGAGATCTCACAGCTAAGCCGGGGGCCTTTGGCCGCTATAGGTTCTTTGAGAATCTG
>CANHUD010000254.1 GCA_947463665.1 Sphingobacteriales bacterium | reverse complement strand
CTGGTCATTGACCACCCGGATTTCCGAACGCGTGCGAAGAAGATGCGCAATAGTTTTGACAAAATTTTTCCCGAAGCGGGAATAGACCCAGGAGGTCCGGATGATGATGGATTCCGGATGATGAGCGAGCGCCAGTTCTTCGCCTTTACGTTTGGAAGCACCGTACACATTGATGGGATCGCAGCTATCGGTTACGGAATAAGGATGGCTGCTTTTTCCATTAAAAACATAATCAGTAGAAACGTGAAGAAAGCGGCAGCCCAGCTGGTGACAAATACCGGCGATTTGTCCAACAGCTGTTGCATTAACCTGAAAGGCTATGTCTATATTCTGCTCCGCTGCATCCACAGCGGTATAAGCGGCACAATTAATAACTACATCCGGTTGTTCCCGGAGGAGAACCTGGTTAATTTTTTCAGGATCGTCCAGTGGCATATCATTCCTGTCGGTAAAAACAAAATGAACGTTTGGAATTTGTTTTGCCCGTTCCCCGATTTCCTGACCCAGCTGGCCATTGGAGCCGATGACAAGAATTTTGCGTTTAGGCTCCATGGAACCGGAATTGATGATGGGAGTCTTTAAAGAATGGATGCGTCAGATCTTTCTCAGAGATGATCATTTTATCAGCTGGTATTTTCCAGTCGATCACAAGATCCGGGTCATTCCACCGGATCCCCTGTTCACTTTCTTTGTTGTAGTAGTCATCGCATTTATACAAGACTTCCACTGTGTCTGACAATACGGAGAAACCATGTGCGAATCCTTTAGGAACGAGGATCTGCCATTTATTTTCAGCAGAGAGTTCTACTCCATAGGATCTGCCGTAGGTGGGCGAGCCTATGCGAAGGTCTACTACCACATCCCAAATCGTACCCTGTAGTACACGCACCAGTTTAGCCTGTGTATGCGGTTCCGTCTGGTAATGAAGTCCTCTCACGACCCCATAGGAGGAGCGTGACTGGTTATCCTGTACCCAGTTATACTGAAATCCGGCTTCCTGAAAAACAGTCTGGTTATAGCTTTCAAAAAAATAGCCCCGTTTGTCTTCAAACACACGGGGTTCAAATAAAAAAAGATCTGGAAATTCAGTGGGATGAAATGGCATGAAAGAATCAGGTTACGTTATCGATGGCTGTACTGCTGATCGTAGTACTGCTGATAGGCACCAGATACAACATGATCGATCCATTCCTGATTACTCAGGTACCAGTCTACTGTTTTTTCGAGCCCTTCTTCAAACTGAAGAGAAGGTTTCCAACCCAGTTTCTGGCTGATTTTACTTGCATCGATGGCATAACGGAGATCATGTCCCTGGCGGTCCTGAACAAAAGTAATCAATTTGGCAGATTCTCCGGCTGGTCGATTTAGTTTACGATCCATAATGGAGCAGAGCAGGTGTACCAGATCGATGTTTTTCCACTCATTGAAACCACCGATATTATAGGTTTCTCCATTGAGGCCATCATGAAATACCACATCGATTGCCGAAGCATGATCATTCACCCAGAGCCAGTCGCGCACGTTTTCACCCTTTCCATATACAGGTAAGGGTTTCTGTTGCCGGATGTTATGGATCATGAGTGGTATGAGTTTCTCCGGAAACTGATGCGATCCATAGTTATTGGAGCAATTGGATATCACTACCGGCAGGCCATATGTATGGTACCAGGCCATAACAAGGTGGTCAGACCCTGCTTTGGAAGCTGAGTATGGGGAACGAGGATCATAGGGAGTATCTTCCGTAAACATGCCTGATTCTCCCAGGGATCCATAGACCTCATCCGTAGACACATGATAAAACCGTTTTCCTTCCTTGTCTTTCCAGATCGTCCGGGCTGCATTCAGCAATACTGCGGTCCCCATTACATTGGTACGCACAAAAGCCAGTGGATCCAGGATAGACCGGTCCACATGACTTTCGGCAGCGAGGTGAATCACCGCATCAAACTGTTCTTCTTTAAAAAGAGAGAGGATGAACGGCTCATCGGTGATATCTCCTTTTATGAAACGGTAATTGGGTGAATGTTCTATATCTGTCAGGTTTTCCGGATTACCGGCATAGGTCAGTGCATCCAGATTGATGATGGTGTAGCCTGGGTAGTGCTGTACAAATCTGCGTACAACATGTGAACCGATAAAGCCAGCACCTCCCGTTATCAGGATTTTCTTCGTCATATTTTATAAACTCCAGTAGGCTCTTTGGTGTATCCGTCCTTTGTACACGCCTTTGAGGTCGGCAATCAGTGCTCCGGGTTTCGTGATGGAACTAAAATATTTCTCATCCAGCCCGCTATAATTGGTATGTGGGATAGCAACGATGACCGCATCATAATCGTTCCGCTCGTGACGGGTCAGGTGCAGACCATATTCATGTTCCACCTCATCCATTTCTGCAAACGGATCTTCCACATCCACTTTGATATTGAAGGCCTGAATTTCCTTAACGGTATCTACGATTTTAGAATTGCGGATGTCACTTACGTTTTCCTTGAACGTTACCCCTTTTACCAATACCCGTGCATTGTTTACATCCGGAGCGTTTCGGAACACGTGCATGATCACTTTGCGGGCCACGTTTTTGGCCATATTATCATTGATGAAGCGGGATGCTGAAATTACTTTAGCATCGTACCCGAGTGCCTCGGCCTTATGGGTAAGGTAATAAGGATCCACGCCAATGCAATGCCCTCCAACCAGACCTGGAGAGAATTTCAAAAAGTTCCATTTGGTACCGGCTGCTTCCAATACATCAAATGTATTGATGTTCATTCGGTCGAAGATCATGGACAGCTCGTTCATGAGGGCGATATTGAGATCTCGCTGTGTATTTTCAACAATTTTCGCAGCTTCTGCCACTTTGATCGAACTGGCACGATGCACACCTGCATCCACCACGAGTTCATAGACCTTGGCAATTTCTTCCAATGATTCTGCATCACAACCTGATACGATCTTCACTACCGTGCGGAGTGTATTCTTTTTGTCGCCCGGATTGATCCGTTCAGGTGAGTATCCCAGTTTGAAATCTGTTATATTTTTTAATCCCGATATCTGCTCTATTACAGGCAGACAATCTTCTTCGGTACAGCCCGGATACACGGTAGATTCAAACACCACATAATCACCTTTCTTCACCACCTGCCCAATGGTTTTGGAGGCGCCCAGTACCGGTTTCAGATCCGGTATGTTGAATTTATCAACCGGAGTAGGAACAGCTACCACAAAGAAAGAGGCTTCTTTCAGTTTTTCAAGGCTGCTGGTGAACTCTATATCCCGGTCTATGAATTCCTCTGCGCTTACTTCCTTGGATGGATCGATATGCTTGCGCATCATTTCAATCCGCTTATCATTGATATCGAAACCGATGACCGGTACTTTTTTAGCGAATTCCAGTGCGATAGGGAGGCCTACGTAGCCCAGACCGATAACACCGATTTTCGCTTTTCCGTCGAGAAGATCCTGATAGATAGACATCACTTTGAGGTTTTAAATTCTTTGGGTTGTTTATATAATTCTTCAGTGGGTAGAGACTTAAAATAAGCATAGGTACTGGCCAGGCCGGTTGCCCGGTCTACGACAGGCTCCCATCCAAGGATTTCCTTTGCCTTGGTAATATCCGGCTGTCGTTGTTTGGGATCATCTACCGGCAGAGGTCTGAAAACGATCTTCTGCTGCGTACCGGTCAGTTTAATGATTTCTTCTGCAAAATCTTTCAGACTAATTTCGGATGGATTACCAATATTAACCGGCATGGTATAATCGCTCATCAACAATCGGTAGATACCTTCGATAAGATCGTCCACATAACAGAAAGAACGGGTTTGCGAACCATCGCCAAAAACGGTCAGATCTTCCCCGCGCAAAGCCTGGCCGATAAATGCCGGGAGTGCACGGCCATCATTGAGGCGCATGCGCGGACCGTAGGTATTGAAAATACGTACGATCCTGGTTTCTACGCCGTGGAACGTATAATAGGCTCTGGTGATGGATTCCATGAAACGCTTGGCTTCATCGTATACCCCCCGGGGACCTACCGGATT
>CANHUD010000253.1 GCA_947463665.1 Sphingobacteriales bacterium | reverse complement strand
ACATCATTACTACCGGGATAGGGGAGAATGGCTTCAACTGGAACGACCGATTCAATCTGTTCAGCGGGATAATTGGCGGTTTTTTCCTGGCCCTGTCTTATTTTGGAACCGACCAAAGCCAGGTGGGACGATTTCTGACAGCCAGATCGGATCGTGAAAGCAGGCTGGGACTGCTTTTGAACGGAATGGTCAAAGTGCCGATGCAGTTTTTTATTCTGCTGATCGGTATTTTGCTGTTCACATTCTATCAGTTTCATCCGTCACCCATGCTTTTTAATCAGGTGCCGGTTAATCAGGCATTAGCTACGCCCTATGCAGATTCTATCCGAATGCTTCAGCAGCAGCATGAAGTGCTTGCCGGTGAAAAGCAGCGTTGGGCAACGGCTACCACCCTTGCATTGGATCGGGGGGAGACAGCTGAACCCGAAGTGTCGAATCTGCAAAAGGTGAATCTTGAGCAGGAAAGGCTTCGGAAAGAGGCAAAGCGGCTTATCACTGCATCCGGTGTTTCAGATGTTAATGATACGAATTACATTTTTCTGAGGTTTGTGGTGGACCAGTTACCTGCCGGAATCGTCGGTTTGTTGATTGCCGTAATTTTTTTGGCCGCCTGGGGAAGTATAGCGGCGGCACTGAACTCACTGGCTTCCGCGTCTGTGGTGGATTTTCACAAGAAATTTTTTCAGAAAGATCTTTCAGATGAAGAGGATTATCGGATTTCCCGCTGGTATAGTCTTTTCTGGGGTGTTTTTTGTGTGGTTACCGCCATGTTTGTGACCGGAATGGGAAGTTTAATAGAAGCCGTTAATGTACTGGGTTCCTGGTTTTATGGAGTAATTCTGGGGATTTTTCTGGTTGCTTTTTATCTTCCTTCCGTAAAAGGAAATACCGTTTTCTGGAGTGCCTTAATCGCCCAGGTACTGGTAATTCTGACGTATGTATTTGTGCCCGTTGGCTGGCTATGGCTCAATGTGGTGGGTGTGTTTCTGGTGATTGGATTCTCTTTATTTTTTACAGTTCTACTTCGGCACACGGTAAAATAAAAAAACCGGTTTTTTCAAACCGGCTTTTTAAAATTTTCAACTAACTATTACGGCCTCAAAACCTGATCAACCCCATGGATAACTCCATTGAGATTGTGCCAGTTGGCACGATTGATAGCGGCATTGGTAGCATTTGAATTTCCTTTGATACCTGCAGTACTTACAGTAAGACGAGGAGCAGTAGCTGCCAGCATATTCAGGAAAGTAGGCGTTTGTGTAGCTGTAGCCGGAAGGTTGGTGGAGAATACCCTTATCAGATCGGGAGCCGGGCTGGTAGTAGGATTCAACACACCTCTGATCATTACGTGGTATGCACAAATATTGATGCAGGAGTTTATTGAAAGTAACTGAACCGTGCTGATAGTAGGGTTCGCTACGCCAAGTGCCCTGAAAAGATTGTCGAACGCTGTATTATTTGGTGCGAACAACGTAAAGTTTGCATACGGTGAAGCTGTATTCAACAGGTTGACGATCTTGGAACTGGCGGGCATACCCAGGTCTGCCCGGGTAATGGCTGCCACCAGATACGAATAGTTTGGATCAGCGCTGAGTGCCTGCCAGATGGTAGTGGTGTTGGGCGGTAACAGCACACCTGCCATACGATGAATGACACCGTTTGCAGCTGTAATATCAGCCTGTGCAACCGGGATATTGTCAACAAACGCAGATGCTCCTCTCCGTGAAGGGAAGTTCATCAGTTTTAACAGTGGGCTTGCAGACGATGCCTGTACCAGTGTTGGCATGAAGGTATTCGGAAATGTTTCCGGAATCATGGTGCTTGTAACTACCTGACCGGGAATTACATGGTATTGCAGAATTCCAGCCAGCTGAGCCAATGGAAGTGCACCAATGGTAGCTTCTGCCTGGGGCAGACCAAGAGCCGCAAACAAACGATTGAAGGCAGTATTATCCGGAGCAAAAACGGTGAATCTTGCATTTCTGTCCTGAACGGCTGGCAGCATCCCTACACGGGTGAGGGCTGCTCTCAGGTAGGTGAAATTCGCGTCGTTATTTACAATATCACCAATCGTATTCCCGGTAGGAACAGGCATGGGGATAGCGGTTGGTCCCGGCACATCCTTGTTACAGGAAGCCAGCGTGAGCCCGGCCAGCACAAACAGTGCCGCCACAGGTCTTTTCCATGAAAAATATGATTTCATATGATTAATGCTTTTGATCATTCGGTGATTAGTTGATGTTGTATGCAAAGGCTACATAATACAAACCTCCGATAGAAGGATTGGCGATGGCCGTGATGTAATACTGATTCAGGATGTTAGTAGCTCCCAGACGTGCCACAGACTTGATCTGTGGGAATTTGTAGCTGACCTGAGCATCCAGGTTATGATAAGCAGGCACATAACCATTTGCCAGTGAACTGGTGTAGAAGAAAGCATCCTGCCAGCGATATGCAACGGTGAAACCAGTACGCTTATCTTTCAGGAACCCATTGTTACCCACCGTTACATTGTATCGGTAATTAGGAGCGTTGAAGTTTGTTACATATCCGTTGGGTACATCACCCAGTTTGTCGTAACTACCATTCAGATTGGCAAAATACCCTTTTCTGAAGTTGTATTCAAAACTGATACCGGCACCCATAGTTCTAACCAGTGTTGGTGAGTTGATGGGCACTTGAAGTATACGGCGTTTTGCAGGGTCCAGAATGTCAGTTGGCTGTGGATTGGATGTAATGGATTGTACCACGTTCACACTGGTGATGAAATCACGATATTGTCCAACATAACCATAGGCATCGATCATGAGGCGCTTATCTGCCATCAGACCGCGGTATCCAAATTCAAAGGAGGAAACAGACTCAGGTCTGAATTCTCCGAACGACTGTACATTGAGGCGAGGAGTAGGACTCAGCAGATCTGCCAGCGAATACACCGGATTTCCCTGGAAATTGTAGAATTTCAACATGTCAGGAACACCACCGATCAGGGTAGCACCGCCCACTGCCAGGTTGATAAACTGGTTTTGGGTAGAGGGAAAGCGATAGGCCTGCTGGTAAGAACCGCGCAGATTGTGATTTTTTGCCAGTTTAACAGTAGCTGTTGCACGTGGGGTAAACCGACCCTTAAAATTGTCATTTTTATCGTAACGTCCAGATACGGTCAGCTTAACCTTTTCGTTGAAAAGTTCCTTTGCCATTTGGATATAAGCTCCATATTCATTGATGGGAATGGTGCCTGTTGAATCTGCAAACAACGTACCCTGGGAATTCAGAACAAACCTGCGGAAGTTACCTCCAACAAGCACCTCAGCAAATTTACCGGTGAGGTCGCTCAGATTGTATTGTCCTTCAACAGCATATAAGTCAGTGCGATCCAGGAACTGTCCGCCACCCTCAGAGATGGGGGTAGAACGCAGGCGATCGAACAACTCATTGAAACGGGCAGACTTAGCGGCAGGACGTCCGATATCAGCTGTAGAGCGGCCTGCAGCGTGTGCAGCTGCATCGTTTGCTCCAGCCAGTTTAGCGGCCAGGAATGCTTGTCCGTACTCGGTGTACCACTGAGTAGACGGTTTCCATGCTTCATTGAACAGACGGGCTGCAATGGTTGCATTGTATGCTTGACCAGAGTTTTCCTGTGTTGTATACGCGCGGAGATTCCAGCGTTTGCCGATCAGCTCCACTTTATACTGGGCCATTTTAAGATCCTGCAAAATATACCGATCACTACCAGTATAAACTGAGTTACCTGTACCCCAGAAACCAGCTACCACTGCTTCCACATTGTCTGTTAACTTGTAATGGAGAGCACCACCCAGTTTAAAGTTGATGGTATTTGGATCCGTGATTTCTCTTTCAGTGTAACCGGTACGGGAAACATTCACCGGACGCCCGGTCAGTGTTGAAATATAAGGTGCGAGGAAAGGTGCCTGTCCTGCAATTCCATTGAAAACCTGACGCAGATCAATGGTGGTTTCATCTCCATATACATTCACACCATCATAATTGGGATCTGTATCCCTTGTTCCGGCGATCAAATTATCAGTGATCCGGTTATT
>CANHUD010000252.1 GCA_947463665.1 Sphingobacteriales bacterium | reverse complement strand
TAAAGAACGTGTCATTAAGGTGATCTCCGATTTTCGTAGCTGGTCGGAATGGAACGGACTGCTGTCCGGTGCAGGTGAAGTAACGTATTTGGATAGTACGATGCGCTGGTCATCTGCAAACGGAAAGCAGAATGCAGTAAAGCTTGAATCGGTTAGTGAAAATGGCGTTTCTACTCCTATTTCAATTGGAGATACTGACTTCATGAAATCAGGGTTCAGTGTGGAGAAGCGGACAGCTGATTCTGTGCAGATCGTATGGTTTGTGATCGAGGAGCTGAACTGGTATCCTTGGGAGAAATTCTATGGTATGATGGCCGCAGATATGAAAGGTCCGCTGATGCAGGAAAGTCTGGATAAGCTGAAGTTGTATATGCAGGAGCGGAAATGAGGGGGTAGACTTCCATCAACTCCGTAAAAACGTAATATTCCGCATAATCCCTTTAAATCCCGCTCGTTTCAGCGGAGACCCTTTGAATATCTTTCTGAAATTTTCCTCGGTCAGCTCCAGCCATTCTTTATCTGAATAGGTTAGTATTTCTTTTCTCGGTTTTAATTCTTCATGAGCGTGAGCTGTGGAGAATCGGTTCCACGGACAAACATCCTGGCAGATATCACAACCAAACATTCGGTTTTCAAATTGTCCTTTAAATGTATCAGGGATGAGCAGCTCTTTTAGTTCGATCGTGAAATAGGAGATGCAGCGGCTGCCATCCACTACTTTATCGGGTAGAATGGCATCGGTAGGGCAGGCATCGATGCATCGGGTGCAACTGCCGCAGTAGTCTTTCGCGTAGGGCTCATCGTAACGTAACTCCAGATCGGTGATCAGCGTGGCAATGAAAAAATAGGAGCCGGCACCTTTATGGATGATGTTGCCGTTTTTGCCGATCCATCCCAGCCCGGACCGTAGCGCCCAGGAACGTTCCAGCACCGGTGCAGAATCCACAAATCCCCTTCCTTCGATCTGCCCGATCTCCTGCTGAAGCGATGCCAGCAGCTGTCGGAGTTTCGGTCGGATCACCTCATGATAGTCGTCTCCATAAGCGTATTTTGAAACCACGAGTGAACTATCTTCCCGTTGTGCCTCAGAGGGAAAATAATTGAATAATAACGTGATGACCGATTTCGCGCCGGGTACTAACCTTGTTGGATCAATCCGCAGATCGAAATGGTTTTCCATATAGTGCATCTTGCCGTGCAGGCGTTTGGATAGCCAGGCTTCCAGTCGCCGGGCATCCTCTTCCAGCTTTTCCGCATGGGCAATGCCGCAATAGGAAAAGCCCAGCGAAGTGGCCAGGCTTTTCACCAGTGCGGTATGTGTATCAATCTTATTGTCCACGCAGTATTTTCATCAGTTCATTCACCAACAGCCTTTTCTTTTCTCCAGCCGGATCTTTCAGCATCACCAGAATGGCTGTATTATTTTTAAAATCCAGTAAGGCCTGCGTACCAGCCGTTCCCTGGCGGAGTACCAATGCATTTCCTTCATCGTCTTTTTCTTCTACCCAGGTGGTCAGGCAGTAATCACTTTCCTTATATTCGGAAGGTTTGGAAACGATGCGCGCATCCGTGAATTGAGGTTTGAGCAATTCTTTCACCGATTCCGGGCTCAGAACTTTTTTGTTGTTGTAGGTTCCTTTGTTGAGCAACATCTGCATGAATGCCATGCAATCCTGTCCGGATGTATTCGCGCCATTAACGGGGTCAATGCGTCCGTTATCGTTCTCATAAATGGTCTGGCGCATGCCAATAGGACGAAAGAGTTTCTCTATTGCAATGCGGTCGAATGTTTTTTTCGCGGCGATTTCCAGTGAACGGGCAGCGATCACCAAACCGATTCGGTTATAGGCAAAGGATTCGCCCGGATTGGCAACGATATCCCGCTTGGAAATATATACATCCACCTCCTCTGCAAGATTGCTGTAATTCTTCGCCAACACTTTACTCATACCTTCTTTATTATCCAGACCCGTGGTATGTGTCAGTCCATGGCGGATCGTGATATATCCCTTCATGTACTGCTCAAATTTTGGCGTGTATTTGGCTGCCGGATCATCCAGTCCGATCTTCCCTTCTTCCACCTGCTGCAAAATCGTGGCAGCGGTAAACCACTGGGTCAGTTCCTCTGCCGGAACGGTTGAATTGATCAGAAACTCCTTCCCCAGTACTTTTTTGTACACCGGTTTGCCGTCTTTCTGAACAATTACCACCAGCTCTCCGCCAAGGGCTTTCATGTTCTGTTGCAGGAACTGATCCGCCATGGTAAAATCCTGCGCCACACCTGCCTGAAAAATCAGCAGGAAAAACGCGAAAAGACTGACGTTAAGGCAGTTGGCTCGATTTTTTTCTGTCATATTATCTGCTTTTTACGATTGGTTTTGAATTTGATGAGTATATAACCGTATCAAAAATAAGTAAGATGAACGTAAACAACTTCACAATAAAGGCCGCTGAAGCGATCCAGCAGTCGCAGCAGCTGGCCTACACTGCGCAGAATCCCAACATTGAGACTGAGCACATCCTGAAGGCCATGCTGGATCAGCAGGATTCTCCGGTGGAGTTTCTTCTTAAGAAGAACAACGTAACGGTGAATCTGTTGGAAAATAAACTGGATGAAAGCATTTCCCGCCTGCCCAAAGCCTCCGGTGAACCGGCACAGTCGATCAGCCGCGATGCCAATAACCTGGTTCTCCGGGCCGGCACGCTGCTCAAGACCTTTGGTGATGAGTTTGTGACGACGGAAGTATTGTTGTTGGCCATTTTACAGGGGAGCGATCATGCCTCCAAACTACTGAAAGATGCCGGACTGACCGAAAAAGGTTTGGTCACCGCCATAAAAGAGTTGCGTAAAGGCGAAACGGTGAAGTCGCAGACCCAGGAAACACAGTTCAACACGCTGAACAAATATGCCCGCAACCTCAATGAAATGGCGCGCCAGGGCAAACTGGATCCGGTGATCGGTCGCGATGAAGAGATCCGCCGGACCCTGCACATTCTCACTCGTCGCTCTAAAAACAACCCGATCCTGGTGGGAGAGCCCGGTGTAGGAAAAACCGCCATTGCCGAGGGGCTCGCGATGCGGATCGTCAACGGCGATGTACCGGAAAACCTGAAATCCAAAATCATTTATGCACTCGATATGGGCCAGCTGATCGCTGGTGCCAAATACAAGGGCGAGTTCGAAGAGCGTCTAAAGGGAGTAGTCAAAGAGGTTAGTACCAGCGATGGGGAGATCATCCTGTTCATCGATGAGATCCATACCCTGGTAGGTGCCGGCGGAGGCGAGGGCGCCATGGATGCGGCCAATATTCTCAAGCCTGCGCTGGCCAGAGGAGAACTCCGGGCCATTGGTGCCACCACGCTGAATGAGTTTCAGAAATTCTTTGAAAAAGATAAGGCGCTGGAACGTCGTTTCCAGAAGGTACTGATCGATGAGCCCTCTGTGGAAGATGCGATCTCCATTTTACGCGGACTGAAAGACCGCTACGAAACGCATCACCATGTGCGGATCAAGGATGAAGCGATCATCGCCGCTGTGGAATTGTCGCACCGCTACATTACCGACCGCTTTCTGCCCGACAAGGCCATTGATCTGATCGATGAAAGCGCGGCGAAACTCCGACTGGAAATGAATTCCATGCCGGAGGAGCTCGATAAACTCGAACGGCAGATCCGCCAGCTTGAAATCGAGCGGGAGGCCATCAAGCGGGAGAACGATGAGGTAAAACTCAGAGAACTCAATACCGATATCGCCAATCTCTCCGTCCAGCGCGATACGCTGAAACTGAAATGGAAAGAAGAGAAAGAACTGGTCGAAAAAGTACAACACGCCAAGGCTTCCATCGAACAACTCAAGCTCGAAGCCGATCGTGCGGAGCGTGAAGGCAATTATGGAAAGGTGGCGGAGATCCGTTATGGTAAAGTGAAAGAGCAGGAAGCAATGATCGTGAACCTGTCTAAAGAACTGGAAGAATCCGGCGAAAAACGCCTGCTCAAAGAAGAAGTGGATGCCGAAGATATTGCCGAAAACGTCTCCAAAGCCACCGGTATCCCCGTGACCCG
>CANHUD010000251.1 GCA_947463665.1 Sphingobacteriales bacterium | reverse complement strand
TTCTCCAGATGCCACCTTCTTCCTTGGCAGCGAGCATGTCTTCCTTGGCACCCTGGGCCAATTGGTAGTCGATACAATCAAACAGGCGTGTAGGCTTCATGATTCAATCATTGAGTATGGGCAAAAGTTAAGGCGAATTCGCCAATTGCGGTGAAATAATTATTGCCGGTAGTTTTGACCTGGCGGCATCCGGAAAAGCCGGTTCTTGTGAAAATTGGCAAATTCACTGCTTTCTTTCGGATGGGCGTTGATCCAGTGCTGATACTGCACCACATTGGCGGCAACTCCAAACAACCACTGGTTGTAAGCTACGAACAGGCCATCGCGTGCGAGCTGCTGCTGGTGCTCAAAAAGTTTATAGGGATATGTTTTCGCCCAGGTGCTGTGCCAGTCGAGAATAAAACGGGTACGGATCATGGTCAGCACTTCCGTATTAATACCCATTACGGTTAGTTCCCGCTGTTTGAGCAGTGTTTCCGCCACGGCCCGTTGAAAAGCATTTGATTTTCGGTCGTCGTAGGTTACGATCCCTGCATAGAATTGTTTGTAGACTTCCAGCAGTATCGACTTCATCTCAGCGGTTCTCACGGTATAGCTTTCCGCATTCACAAAGATTTCGCCGTAGAGGATACTGAGTACGGGATTATTCTTAGAGAAATAATAATACTTCGCAGCATGGAAATAATTGCCGGGATAGGCAGGGTCTTTGTCAATACCTTCTTCCCAGATGCGGATGGCATCTGCAGGTAGTTTCTGGAGCAGCATGATTTCCCCGAGTTCATAGTGCAGAGCGCCGCTCGTCGGGAATTTTTTGAGTCCTTTTTTATAGATTCTTTCACAATCTTTCAGGAATCCGCCGGATTTGTAGATGATGCCGCCGATCTGAAAGCTTTTTTCATCGGCTGATTCAGCGTCGATTACTTTGTTGATCATCTCCATGGCATCGGTCAGGTCGCCCGACAAATAAAGCACATACGCCAGTTCCTGGCGGATGACATGATTATCTGGTTCCATTTGCAGGGCCCGGTTCAGAACGAGCCTTGCGTTGGCATAATCTTCCTTACCCACAAATACCTGGGCCGTTTCCATCAGTTGTTTCACGTCCTGAGCGGCAACACTCAGGGAGATAAACAGGCTACAAAGGAGAAGGATTTTTTTCATGGTTTTTAATAGATAAGATGCGTCAGCAGGCCATCGCGGAGCTTGGGTTCAAACCAGGTGCTCTTGGGCGGCATCACATTTCCGCTGTCTGCAATATCAAATAATTGTTCGATACTTACCGGATAGAGGCTGAAGGCCACGGCCATTTCGCCGCTGTTAACTCTTTTTTCCAGTTCGCCAAGACCACGGATCCCCCCAACAAAATCGATGCGTTTGTCGGTACGCTGGTCAGCAATGCCAAGCTGTTTTTCCAGTATTTTTTGTGAAAGGATGGTCACATCCAGTACACCTATCGGATCTTCGGTCCAGGTTCCTGGCTTTGCGGTAAGTGTATACCATTGATGGTTCAGATACATCCCGAATGTATGCAGAGCGGCCGGTGCTACGGCACCGGAGGATGGCTGAATTTCGAAATCTTCGCTGAGTTTATCCAGCAGGGTAGCAGCGTCCTGACCGTTCAGGTCTTTAACCACCCGATTATAATCCATGATTTTCAGCTGACTGGAGGGGAAGAGGGTGGTCAGAAACCAGGATGCTTCGGGCGTAGTTTTTTCGCCCAGCGCCTTGCGTACTTTGGCGGCACTGGCCGCGCGATGGTGACCATCTGCGATATAGGTCTGAGGGATTTGATCGGAAAATATATTCGTGATGTGGTTCACCGATGTCTCTTCGTCCACGATCCAGATGGTATGCTGAATACCGTCGTCGGCAGTGAAATCATACACGGGCTGGTGGTTGTTTTTCCAGCCTTCGATCAGTGCATCCAGTGAATCATTATGACGGAAGGCCAGGAACACATTGCCTGTCTGTGCTCCGGTTATGGTGATGTGGCTGATGCGGTCATTCTCTTTTTCCGGCCTTGTGAATTCATGTTTCTTGATGACATCGTTCTCGTAATCATCTACAGAAGATACGCAGACGAGACCGGTCTGGCTGCGGCCATCCATTACTAACGTATAAATATAGTAGCAGGGTTTTTGCTCCCGGATGAGCACCCCTTTTTGCTGAAGGGATTCGATGTTTTCTTTGGCTTTTTCATAGACCAGAGAAGAATATAGATGAACATCTCCGGGGAGATCGATCTCCGATTTGGTTACATGCAGAAAGGAGTAGGGGTTGTCTTTTACTTCGATGCGTGCTTCTTCGCTGTTCAGTACATCATAGGGGCGGGAAGCTACGGCAGCAGCGTTTTCCGGTTGAGGTCTGAGGGCTTTGAAAGGAGAGATGATAGCCATTATGGTTATTATAAGGAGTTAACGAAAGGAAGAGGCGAACTGGCAGAAAGCATCCACGCTTTCCATGGGGAGGGCATTATAGAGAGAGAGGCGGAAACCTCCCACGCTGCGATGACCTTTTACGCCGATGAACTGTTGTTCTTTACAGGCCTGCTGAAAAGCTTTTTCTTTTTCGGGATCATCGATCACAAATACCACGTTCATACGGCTGCGGTCTTCTTTAGCTACGGTGGGACGGAAAACAGCGTGGTTGTCGAGCATTGAATAGACACGTTCTGCCTTTTCCCGGTTGATCTTTTCAATGGCAGGGATCCCGCCTATGGATTTGAGCCAGCGAAGGGTGAGCATGCAGACGTATATTGCGAAAACGGGAGGGGTGTTGAGCATGGAGCCGTTGGCGATGTGTTGCTGGTAATCGAGCATCGACGGGATCTTTCGGCCGGCGGTTGCTTTGAAGTTTTTATCCAGTACAACGAGATTCACCCCGGCGGCACCGATGTTCTTCTGTGCGCCGGCATAGATGAGGGCGAAACGGTTGAAATCAAGTTGTTGAGAGAGGATATCCGAGCTCATATCCGCCACCAGCGGTACGGAGGTATCAGGGATGTGGAACATTTCTGTTCCTTCTATGGTGTTGTTGGTGGTGTAATGAAAATATCGGGCATCAGCCGGAATCTGCAGATCTTTTGGAATGTAGGTATAGCCTTTATCTTTTGAACTGCCTACTACGTCTACCTGTCCGAATGCTTTGGCTTCTTTGATGGCTTTGGTACCCCAGACCCCTGCATCGAGGTAGGCGGCTTTTTCGTTCTCGCCGAGGAAGTTTAGGGGGATCTGGAAGAACTGGGTGCTGGCACCACCATGGAGGAAGAGAACTTCCTTATCGCTGTTCAGCTGCATGAGTTCTTTAACCAGCTCGCAGGCTTCGTGGAGGACTGCTTCAAATAGGGGGGTACGATGGCCGATTTCCAGGATGGAGAGGCCGGTACCGTTAAAGTCAAGAATGGCCCGGGAGGCTTCCTCAAAAACCTGTTTGGGGAGGATACTGGGACCTGCGTTGAAATTATGGATCACGTTGGATGCGTTTGTGGCGCAAAAATAGGCAATTAGAGATTAGAGGATAGAGATTAGAGGTTAGAGAATAGAGATTAGAGATTATCCGCTACAATTTGTACCACCACCTTTATTCATCCAGCTTTTATTCAGTTCTTCCCATTCCTGAAGGGTTTCTGTGGCAACCGGTTGGTTGTTAAGTTGTTTCAGGGACGGCTGTCCGGCATCTACCCACGCGGTATACCAGAGGGAGGCCGTAACGATGATGGATTCCCGCATGCGGCGTTCCACCATTCCGTTCAGCATCTGGTGGTAGGCATGGCTATAGGCGGTGGAATATTGCCTTACAACAATGCCATTCCGGTATTCATAGCTGAATTTGGCATCTGTGCGAAACCGGCTGTTCAGCAATTGTTCAAACTGCAGTACAGAGTCTGCAGCCTTTGCGCTTTGCCGGATCACTCTCCAGGAAAGTTCCGAAACAGATTTTACGTACACAGCTTTACCAACAATCAGATCGAACTGACTTTCGGCAAACAATTCAGGGATGCGCGATTCCCAGAAGCCATGTATGCCATGCTGGTTGGTGAGCTGACCGTTGTGGTTCGAGGAGGCATG
>CANHUD010000250.1 GCA_947463665.1 Sphingobacteriales bacterium | reverse complement strand
CCCGTTATCCCCTGCACCAGTACCGCCGTGCTGCACGGCTCATGAAAGAACTTCGGGCCATCAAATCGGCTGCTGAAGTGGCAGTGATGCAGGTGGCCATGGACATTACCGACAAAACGTTCCGTCGCCTGCTGGGCTTTATCCGGCCGGGTGTATGGGAATATGAAATAGAAGCAGAGATCTGGCATGAATTTCTGCGCAACCGCGCTACCGGACCGGCCTATGGTTCGATCATCGCCAGTGGCGACAGAGCGCGTACGCTGCACTATGTTTCCAACAACCAGCAATGCCTGGATGGTGAGATGATCCTCATGGATTTTGGTGCAGAGTACGGCGGTTACTGCGCGGATCTGACGCGCACGGTTCCGGTAAATGGCCGGTTCACCGCCCGACAAAAAGAAGTGTACAATGCCTGTCTGGATATCCATCAATACTGCGCATCCATCCTTAAACCGGGCATCTCCATTGTAGAGTATACCGAAAAAGTAGGGGATGAGGCCACGCGCCAGTTCCTGAAAATCGGACTGATCAGTGAGGCCGATGTGAAGAATGAAGATCCGGAAAACCGGGCCTACCGGAAATATCTCTATCATGGGATTTCACACCATCTGGGGATCGATGTGCACGATCTGGGTACCCGCACCGAACCGATCCTTCCGGGTATGGTCTTCACGATCGAACCGGGTATTTACATCGAAGAAGAGCAGATGGGCGTTCGCATCGAGAATAATTTCTGGATAACGGAAAACGGAAATATCGATCTGATGAAAAATATCCCCATCACGGTAGAAGAGATCGAATCGCTGATGAAGAAGTAAATTGTATGAAACAACTGCCCAACCTCGTTACCCTGCTCAATCTGCTGTTTGGTGCCACCGCCATCGTGTTCATCCTGCAACCGGGAGAATCCATCGTGAACTACAACGGTGAAGAATGGAAAGTGTATCTCCCCGAGAAAATCCAGTGGGGCGCTATCCTGATCTTTTTCGCTGCCGTAGCCGATTTTTTTGATGGCTTTGTGGCCCGGCTCGTAAAAGCAGATTCCGAGATGGGAAAACAGCTGGATTCACTGGCCGATGTGGTGAGCTTTGGCGTAGCACCGGGGATGATCCTCTGGCAGCTGCTGCGCATCGCGTTTGCCTATGAGGAAACCGGACTGGAAACCCCGATCGGTTGGATGCTGCCCGCGCTTTTGGTGCCTGCGGCAGCAGCGTGGCGACTGGCCCGTTTCAACATCGATCCGGAGCAATCGTATGGATTCAAAGGCGTTCCCGCCCCGGCAGCCGGGTTGTTCATCGCATCTCTGCCGCTCATCGCTTTTTACGATTACCTGGGCCTGCAGGCCCTGCTGGTGAACAAATGGGTGCTGTACGGAATCATTGCATCGATCAGTTACCTCATGGTTTCGAAGCTGCCGCTGATGGCGCTTAAATTCAAAACGTTCACCATCCGCGAGCAGTGGGATAAGCTCCTGCTGGTGCTGGCGGCCCTGCTGACCGCTCTCTTCTTCCAGTGGCTGGCCGTACCGGTCGTCTTCATACTCTATATTGTGCTATCTTTGGCCACGCAAAAAAAATCGACATGACCTATACCGTACATATTCACGTAATGCCGCTGAAAGAACTGCTCGATCCTCAGGGAAAAGCTGTTCTGGGTGGTCTGGCCAGTCTCGGACTGACATCCGTATCCGATGTGCGCATCGGTAAACGCATCTCTCTTCAGCTCGATGCCGCTACCAAAGAAGAGGCCGCATCCATCGCAGAAGAAGCTGCAAAGAAACTGCTCGCCAATGCGGTGATGGAATCCTATGAGATCCATGTAGAAGCCTGACGCGCATGCTGTACATCGTACCTACGCCCATCGGTAATTTGGCGGATTTCACATTCCGGGCCGTAGAGGTGCTGAAACAGGCTGATCTCATTCTGGCAGAAGATACACGCACGTCATCGGTACTGCTTAACCATTATGGTATCCATAAGCCATTGTCGCCCTACCATCAGCATAATGAACACAAAATTGTGGATCATCTTGCCGAACAGTTAGAAAACGGCAAAGTAATAGCCTTACTAACCGATGCGGGTACACCGGGCATTTCAGATCCTGCATTTCTGCTGGTGCGCGCCTGTGTGCGCAAAGGCATTCGGGTCGAATGTCTTCCCGGCGCCACGGCCTTTGTACCGGCGCTGGTCAACAGCGGGTTACCGATCAATCGTTTTTGTTTTGAGGGATTTCTGCCGTTGAAAAAAGGGCGGCATACGATGTTCACCAAACTGGTGCAGGAGGAACGGACCATCGTGTTGTATGAATCGCCGATGCGACTGGTCAAAACACTGGCGGAATGTATCCAGTGGTTCGGGCCGGATCGTCCCTGCTCGGTGAGCCGGGAGCTGACGAAGAAATTTGAAGAGACCGTTCGCGGAACTTTGCAGGAAGTGCACGATCATTTTGCGGCCAAAGGCGTGAAAGGCGAGCTGGTGCTGGTGATCGGCGGAAAAGAAGAAGACTGATTGTTCAACATAAACCAAATTCACATGAAGCGTTTCGTTCTGATGATGGGGATGGCCATGTCTGTTGCCGCGCAGGCACAAACCTGGCAGCAAAAAGTAAAATACCGGATGGATGTTCGGCTGGATGTACAGACCCATGTACTAAAGGGAAAACAGTGGATCGAATATACGAACCAGTCGCCCGATACCCTCCGGGTACTCTACTACCACCTCTACTGGAATGCTTTTCAGCCAAATTCCATGATGGATGTGCGCAGCCGGGAGCTCGGAAAAAAAGTGGTGATGGGTTCGAACGACTGGGATTTCCGTGTAACCGATCGGATTAGTAAATTAAAAGACGATGAAACGGGGTACCAGCGTATCCAGTCGCTCAAAGTCAATGGAAAAATTCAACAGCTCGACGAGCAGGAAACCATCCTGAAAGTAGTGCTCGATAAGCCCATTGCTCCCAAAGCGAAAGCCTTACTCGAAGCGGATTTCGAAGCACGTGTACCCGTTCAGATCCGCCGGAGCGGACGGGAGAATGCGGAGGGCGTTCAGTACTCGATGGCCCAGTGGTATCCCAAACTGGCAGAATACGATGCCAGAGGATGGAACACCACCCCCTATATCGGCCGCGAGTTCTACGGCGTCTGGGGAGATTTCGATGTGAACATCACGCTGGATAAAAACTACATCATCGCCGGTACGGGCTATCTGCAGAATGCTAACGAGATCGGTTATGGTTATGAAGCGAACGGGGTAAAAGTGGTGCGCCCTCAGGGCAATACCCTTACCTGGAAATTCACGGCTCCATCGGTTCAGGATTTCGTGTGGGCGGCCGATCCCGGGTTCAATCATCTGAAGAAAACCATCCGCCCCGGACTGGATATCCATGTTTTCTACAAGATCAGCGAGGAACACCTGCGCAGGCAGTTCAACGCCTTGTCGCCCAGAGCCAAAGCACGCTACAGCAACAACGCCTCGCTCTTCATCAAAGAATATGAAACAGAATGGAAAGAAGTCATTCCGAATATGGAAAAGGCCTTTCCCTTCATTGAGAAAAATTTCGGAGCCTATCCGTATAAACAATTCTCCTTCATCCAGGGCGGAGACGGCGGGATGGAATACCCGATGGCCACCCTCCTGAAAGGAGCCGGCGAAGGGGTAGTGTACCATGAATTACTGCATAGCTGGTTCCCGATGATCCTGTCTACCAACGAAGCACTCTATGCCTGGATCGATGAAGGCTTCGCCTCTTTTGCAGAAGAACGCGTAGCGGCATTCATGCACGGCGACAGCGCTTTTCCGCATGCTGATAGCTTTGAAGGGTATGTACGACTGGCCCGTTCAGAGTATGAAGAACCGCTGATGACGCATGCGGATCATTTCAATACTAAGTATGGGTATACCACTAGTGCGTACGCCAAAGGCTGTGTGTTCTGGGAACAGATGGGCTACACCATCGGCAAACAGCAACAGGAAAAAATGTTCCTCGAACTGTACCGGAAATTCAAATTCAAACACCTGGATGTACAGGACATCATCCGCACGGCAGAGGATGTGAGTGGGATGCAGCTCGACTGGTACCGTCAGTTCTT
>CANHUD010000249.1 GCA_947463665.1 Sphingobacteriales bacterium | reverse complement strand
CATCAGATAAGACCGCCCGCTATGAAAAAAAATATAATATTCTTTTCGGAATTAAATATATCCCGGATACAGGCCTTAACCGATGCCGTATTTGCCATTGTAATCACCATCCTCTCGCTCACCTTAGAAGTGCCAACAGGTGAAAATGAAAAAAACATAGAAAAATTCTTACTGGACCAGCTTATCCCTAAACTATTCATCTTTTTCCTGGGATTCATCGTAGTAGGAGCATTTTGGGTGGATACGCACTTTAATCATATTCACATGAACAAAACAAATATCATCAATATCTGGCTGAATATTTTTTTCCTGATGTTCATTTGCCTGATACCCTTTTCGTCTGGATTTTTAGCCAACTACCTTGATACAACTATAAGCGTAATCATCTACAGCATCAACCTGATTCTGGTAAGTGTATTCCACCTCGCCATGTTGATGCATTCATGGAAAAATAAATTCATCAATCCGAAAGTAGATAAAAAAATTTACCACAGCATGTGCTTGCGGATCATTCTCCCAATTATGATTTACCTCCTAATTATACCATTAGGCTTTTTACACCAAAGGTGGGTGGTCTATCTGTTTATTGCCCCTCTTTTTTTCCAGATACTATTCGGCAGAGCAGGTAAACAGACTACCATGAAAGAAACAGAAAAAAGGCTGGAAGAAATGTTACACTAAACACGTTCACTTTCACACTATTGTTTCCACTCAACGGCAACAATGATCTCGTTTTTTCGCCCTACCACCTGATACGGTGGGTTGTACCCAAGATAACGGTAATGTCCTGTTATTTTAATTCCTTTTTCTTCCAGCGCAACCCTAAGCTTTTCCGAATATCTCTTTATACTATCATCCCCGGCATAACCGCCAAAACTAATAGCTGCCGCATACTCTGCAGGTGATTCGTGTATGACCACCCGCGCATCATTGGGCCTTGGTAACGTAGAAGGCCCATATTCAGCAGGCATCACAAAACTCATACTGGATTCCTTCTCCTGAATATCCATGTGAACGGGCGATGTCATCGCAATCTTCTGAGCGGTTTCGTTATTCCCGAATATATACCCGGCTATGCTCCGAAACCCGCTTCCGGAAAGCTCTCTGTAAGATCTGGCAGAAGAGCGGATGGTGGCCATAGTGGCAGGTGGATAAAAGCGGATCTCAAATTCTTTTTCCTTTCGTATGAGCGTATACTTCTGCTTTTCAATATTTGTAGTAGAATACGCCATAAACGACTGGAATAGTATTAAAATCACAAACAAGACCAATAGAATGCTAAGCAATGCTTTCATAACAATGTATAGTTCTAAAACACCCAAAATCAAACAGATGTTCAGTAGAGTGTTTCAATTTCATACTACTGCTATAGGAAATGAACAGATATGCTGGATAAAACAATCCAACGTATGAGAACGTAACAGCATCGGCAGATGGCAAACTTGTAAAATTCGACCACCGTGCCCTCTCATCAACTTATGAACGTCTCCCCTGAATAATATTTAGTAAAACAGCAATGACGGCAATCACCAGTAATATATGAATAATACCGCCGGTATGAAATCCTACAAAACCGATAAGCCAGCCAATTACCAGAATAACAGCAATAATGTATAACAGGTTCCTCATATGTACGTAATTTGATGTGAAAAGATTATTTAGTATACTCTCACCAAATTTGAGGCCGTAGGATTTTTTCACTTGTAATCAGGAAGTCTGCTTTGATTGATAGTTACACCGAAGCCAACTATATTTTACAAACAGTAGTTAGAAAAACTCCAAACACACAAATGCTCAGATGGCAGGCAAATATTGCCTTCATCGAATGGCTTAAGGTTCAACATCAGCTTTCAAGAACAGGCCTCCTATTATTTGATTTTCAGAAAAGAGAAGACTGCCAGAAATAATTTCTGCATTTTTGACAGATCGTCCGCATCGTTTGTCCACCGTGGCTATCGGCCGCTCGGTTGGCAACATCCGTTTGGATGTACTCTTGATGCAGGGCAAAGATATGCATCAATTGCAAAAAAATGTTGATAGGAGAAAAACCGGTATTAAGAATATGTGAAAATTGTACCCTCTCTTCAGGCCCGACGAAAAACTAATACAAGCCCGTTATAAAAAAAGAAGTCAGTGAAATCGATTCCTATTTATTTTTGTTTAAAACTAACACAGGATCGTATGAAAAAATTAACTGTCTTCATAGCACTCATTTTTGTTTCAGCAACAGGTATTGCTCAATCTGCAAAGACAACCATTTATCTGATCAGAGAAGGTATGCACGAAGGATCTGCTGTTGCCTGTTCCATATTCAAAGACGAAGAATTACTATGTCGGCTTAACAATAAACGTTATTCTGTACATGACATTACACCTGGACGATACACATTTCATACCCAATGGAGTGGAAAGAAACCGGGAAACGACAAAAGAGGAGACATCGTACTAACTATTGAAGAGGGTAAAACATACTACTTAAAATTTAACCCTGTAGCAAAAGCATTCAATGGTTATGTTGGGTTGATCGAAGTAACAGAAAATACATTTCAATCTGTTCTGGCCAACTTAAAGCCAGACGAAGAATGCTTGTAACACTACGACTCCTACTCCAACCGCTGCCCATACTTCAACAACAACGGCTTTAGTTCAGCGTACTCTAGCTGCTGTACAGGTATGTTTTTATCCATCGCCATCGACGCAGCAATGGCGGCACTCTGCCCCAATATCATGAATACCGGTTCCATCCGGATAGAACCAAACGCAATATGAGAGGCTGATAAACAAACCGGAACAAAAAGATTCTGCAGCTGATCTTTTCCGGGTACAATAGCCCGATAACTGATCGGATAAGGACCCGCTACACCGGCCTCCACATTGCCTTCGTTCTGCAGATATCCGTTTGCATCCACATACCGCTGGATGTGGTGCGAATCCATTCCATACGCTGCCAGTCCAACTGCATCATTTACCACCTCCAGTTTTTCACAGTTCTTCTGCGTCATCACATAATCACTGATCATACGCCGGGCTTCGCGGATGTATAACTGCCCCTGCCAGCCATCACCTGCTTCGTATTCATCCTTACACATACCCCATTTGGATACTACATCTCTAACCTTTTGTGGTATACGCGGATGATAGGCCAATGTCCACATCAGCCCCTGCTGGTAATGTTTATGTCGCTGTACGATTTGCTCTCTTTCTTCATAAGTCGCTTCCGGATAATCGTAATTCTGTCCGATGAAATCTGTTGAAAATCCTTTCTGGTTGTTCGTATCGGTTTTCCGATTCGGCATGGGTGAATTGATCCATGGCACCAGCGGATCACCATAGGAATACATCGACTCAATCGGTCCAGCAGCCGCTTCATAATTGCGGAACAACAACTCATAATCGCGCTCCTTATACCCCGCCGGCTTCACAAATGGGATCCGGTTCTCCGGATGATCGGTCAGCGTCATGCGGAAACAATAAGCCTGAATCTTTTTATCGGCATGGCCATCCAGCCCTGGTTTATCCTTGCTTACAAACGGAAGCAAACCACTCCCGGGATTGCCTTTGATCACATATGGATCCACTCCTTCTATGAAATTGTGATAATAGGCATTATTCGATATCGTCCTCCGAAGCGTCAGGCTCACTTTATTCGCCTGCACACCGTTGAGGCTCTCTCCATATTGTTTGTTCGATTCTCTTCCAACCGTATACCGAACCCCCGCGGCTGCCATCAGATCCCCTTCATAGGTAGCATCGATGAACATTTTTCCGGCATAGCGTTCACCCGATTCCATCTCAATCTGTTGGATGGTCTGTGCTGTTCTGAACACGCCATTCCGTCGGTTCAGACGCTGGTTATATACCACAGTGATGTTCTTTTCCGACGCCAGCATCTCCCGAAAAATCTTCAATGCAGCCGATGGCTCGAATGTCCACATCGCATCTTCATGGCCCGTAGTCTTTCTGTACCCTCCGGCCGAATACGTTTCCGGATCCTGCCAGCGCCAGTTTTCCGGCTGGTCGTAATGCTTTCTTATCCGCTGGTAAAATTCCCTGGAAATACCACCGATCGCCTGTTTGTTCCCAATATCCGTCTGT
>CANHUD010000248.1 GCA_947463665.1 Sphingobacteriales bacterium | reverse complement strand
GGAGTTCTTGGACCCGCGAAGAAAACTGAACGACTGCTGGAGGAGATCAAAAAAGAAAAATCACTGGAATACGATGTCATGCAACGTATCTATGGTCCAACAGGACTGGATATCGGAGCCGAGTCGCCGGAAGAAATAGCACTTAGTATCATAGCCGAAATTCAGGCGGTCATGCACCAGGCATCCGGCGGGTTTCTACGGGAAAAAAATGAGGTGATTCATGAACGATCAAAAACTACCATTCAAATTCGTTCATGACTGATCTAACCAAAACGGCTATTATAATTCTCGCAGGCGGACAGAGCAGGAGGCTTGGTACATCCAAGCAACTGCTGGATATGAACGGTATGCCCCTGCTGCAACGCATTATCCGGGAAGCAGCAAGTGCTGCTATCGGCCCTGTTGGGGTAGTAACCGGAGCCTATACACAGGAATTGCTGCCCATCATTGAGGACGAAAAGGCCCTTCCTGTACAAAACAACCACTGGCAGGAAGGAATGGCCTCTTCGATTCGATGCGGACTCGAATTCATGTGTGCCCGCTTTCCATCCCTTGAAGCTGTTTTTCTGCTGGTGTCTGATCAGCCATACATTCGGTCGGAGTTGCTTCAGCAGATGCTGCGGCTTCAGGAGGAAAAAAATTATTCGATTGTAGCCTGTTCCTACAGCCATACCTTCGGCACACCCATCCTGATTCAGCGAACGCATTTCGATGCGCTGCATTCGCTTAAAGGCGATACCGGAGCCAGAAAGATATGCAGGCAGTATGAACAAGAACTGGGACTTGTTCGTTTTGACGAGGGAGCCATAGACATTGATACCCGGGAAGATTATGAGGCGTTTAAAAACAGGCGGATATGCTGATTGATACGTTTAACAGAAAACACGATTACCTGCGCATATCCCTTACCGATGCCTGTAATCTCCGGTGTACGTATTGCATGCCGGAAGACGATTACGCGTTTCTGCCTTCTTCGAAAACAATGAAGGAAGAAGAGATTTTTCGCATTGCAGAAGTTTTTGTTTCATTGGGTGTAACGAAGATCCGACTCACCGGCGGAGAACCCCTCGTCCGAAAAGATGCTCCGGAGATCATCAGGAGGTTATCAACATTGCCGGTAACGCTCAGTCTTACCACCAATGCCACCCGATTGCATACCTGTATGGATGCGATTCGGGATGCAGGCATAAAAGCGATCAATATCAGTTTAGATACACTGGACCGAAACCGTTTTCAGCTACTAACCAAACGAGATGAGTTCGAACGGGTACGAGCCAATATTGAGCTGCTGCTTCAGCAGGATATCCAGCCAAAGATCAATATGGTGGTGATGAAAGGGGTAAATGACCAGGAGATTCCGGATTTCATCCGGTGGACAAGCGAGCAGCCGGTCCATATCCGGTTCATTGAATTCATGCCTTTTTCCGGCAATCACTGGGATAAAGAAAAGGTACTAACCTGGAGGGATATTGTTTCGATTGTTGAACAACACCATTCGATTGTTCCGTTGGGACGCGGCCAAAATGAAACAGCCAGCCAGTACCAGATACCCGGTCATAAGGGAACGTTTGCGGTAATCAGTACGATGAGCGCTCCTTTCTGCGGTGATTGCAACCGGATCCGACTAACCGCCGATGGAAAGCTGAAGAACTGTCTTTTCTCCGCTTCGGAAACCGATATCCTGACACCTTTCCGAAACGGGGCCGATATCATCCCCCTGATCACAGAAACCATCCGGATGAAGAAAAAAGAACTGGGCGGTCAGTTCACTGCTGAACTGGATCAGGTAGAGGCCAGCCACATTCAAAACCGAAGCATGATCAGCATCGGAGGATAAAACTACGAACCATGATCTCCGTACAAGAGGCCAAAAAATTGATCGAAGAATCCATAACTGCACTTCCTCCTTTGCAGATTCCGCTTGCTGAGGCCTCTGGTTTTATTCTCGCAGAGGATGTGTATGCCCCCGTTGATCTGCCTCCTTTTCCGCAGGCGGGTATGGATGGATACGCGTTTGCGTATCAGCAGGATATCGGTTTTTACACCATTGTAGGTGAAATCGCCGCAGGTGCCGATCAGGTTCCTGCACTTAATCCGGGAGAGGCCGTTCGCATCTTTACCGGAGCGCCGGTGCCCACAGGAGCAGATACGGTAGTGATGCAGGAAAAAGTGAAGGTCGATGCTAACCGAATGGTTTTAATGGATCCGGATCTTCAAAGAGGACAGCACGTTCGGCCACAGGGATCTGATCTGTGTAAAGGGTCACTGGCTATGGTAGCCGGACAAAAACTGACACCTGCCGGAATCGGCTTTCTGGCGGCGATGGGTTTTCTTCATATTTCCGTTTACCCGGCTCCCAGGGTGTCTATAGTCGTAACGGGCGATGAATTACAGATGCCCGGACAGCCGCTTTCATACGGACAGATCTATGAAGCGAATTCCTATTCCCTGCGGGCGGCCCTAAAGCAGATGGGCATTCATTCTACATTAATTCATTGTGTAGGGGATGATCTGACCAGACTTCAGTCGGTTATCCATGAAGCATTGAAGCTAACCGATCTGGTACTTATAACCGGAGGGGTTAGTGTGGGTGCATATGATTTTACACCGGATGCCTGTCTGCAGAACGGTGTAAAACCTGTTTTTCATAAAATAAAACAGAAGCCTGGTAAGCCTTTATTTTTTGGGATGAAAGGGCATCAGCCGGTATTCGGACTGCCTGGCAATCCCTCATCTGTACTTACCTGTTTTTACCAGTATGTGTATCCTGCGATCGGCCGAATGATGAAGCAGCGCTTCGCGCTTCATTCCACCACGGCGCAGATCGATCAGTCATATCATAAACCTGCGGGCATCACGCATTTTCTGCGGGCATCGCTGGACGGTGACCAGGTGAACGTGCGCAAAGGTCAGGAATCCTATCGCCTGCAATCGTTTATGTCGGCAGATGCCTTGATCGTGCTGCCGGAATCCTGTACATCGGTGCAGGCCGGCGAGTGGGTAACAGTCGAAAAAATACCAGTGTAACTTCAGGCTATGGAAGAGATCCTGTTTTTGTGTTTGTTGTTTATCGTGGCATTTCTATATGCATCCGTTGGTCATGGCGGAGCCAGTGGCTATCTGGCACTGATGGCGATCTTTGGCATTGCACCAGACATCATGAAGCCATCGGCCTTATTGCTGAATCTGTTTGTTTCGCTGATGTCCTTCATTCAGTTTTACCGGAGCGGACATTTCCGCTGGAATCTTTTTTGGCCGTTCGCACTGGCTTCGGTACCGCTTTCTTTTTTGGGGGGATGGCTTACCGTGGATGCGGTTATCTATAAAAAAATATTGGGGGTACTGTTGCTTATACCTATTCTTCGGTTTGTATGGTTGCGGTTTCAGGAGGATGCACCTCATCAAAAAGCGTCCATTCCCCTTTCTTTGGGCGTGGGCGGAGGTATCGGATTTTTGTCGGGCCTCATCGGAATCGGTGGCGGCATTATCCTTTCCCCTGTGCTCTTACTGCTTCGCTGGGCGGATCAGAAGCAGACAGCCGCTATCAGTGCGTTGTTCATTTTCGTAAATTCACTGGCCGGACTGGGCGGACAACTGACGAAGTCGTTCCATTTTCCCACTGAAACCATCGGGTGGGTGGGGATCGCCTTCATGGGCGGATCCATCGGTGCCTGGCTGGGAGCCAGACGATTTCAGCAACAGCTTTTGCAATATGTGCTGGCTGCCGTGTTGCTGATTGCGGCCTGGAAATTATTATTTACTACTGCATAATGTCATGGAAATAAAAGTATTCGGACAATTAACCGATATCACCGGTGCTACTCACCTAACCGTTCCGTTCGTAACGAACACGGAAGAATTGTTCAGCCTGCTCACAGATCAATACCCGGCACTTTCTTCCATGACGTTTCGGATAGCGGTGAATGGCAAACTGACCGAAGGTCGAACTCCTCTATTCCCGGGTGATGTCATCGCCCTGTTACCCCCTTTTTCCGGAGGATGAACCAGGTATTTGCACGATATGACAGACAGCTTATCCTCCCGGATTTTGGGTTGGAAGCACAGGAAAAACTGCGTTCAGCCCATGTGCTCGTGGTGGGGGCGGGTGGACTTGGCTGCCCTGTACTCCAGTATCTG
>CANHUD010000247.1 GCA_947463665.1 Sphingobacteriales bacterium | reverse complement strand
CAGGCCCTTCAGCTGCAAACAACCCTCGAACCGGAAGCATTGCTTCGGGCCTTGCTCATGATTGAAAAAGATATGGGACGGGAACGATTGGAACGATATGGCCCCCGGATCATTGATATCGATATTATTTTTTACGATGACCGGATCATTGATACAGAGTCGCTCACACTGCCTCACCCGCAACTGGAAAAAAGGCGGTTTGTATTGGCTCCACTGGCGGAAATCGCCGGAAATTTCTGCCATCCATTGCTAAACAAAACGGTTAATGAGCTGCTGGAGATCTGTCCGGATACCTCCCCTGTTGATAAAAAAAACGGAGCAGTTTAGCAGGTCTTCTTAAGTTTGGCGGCCAGTATGAAGTACAATTTCGTTGCAATCGAAGGAAATATCGGAGCGGGAAAGACCACGCTTTCGCATATTCTGGCGGATCATTTCGGGGCGCGACTGATCCTCGAACAGTTTGCCGACAATCCCTTTCTGCCCAAATTCTACGAGAATCCGCGGCAATATGCCTTTCCGCTGGAACTCTTTTTCATGGCGGAACGCTTCAAGCAACAGAAGGAGCTCATCGGTCAGAAAGACCTGTTCCAGAGCCTGACCATCTCCGATTATCTGTTCACCAAATGCCTGCTCTTCGCCAAGGTCAACCTGCCGGAAGATGAATTCCGCCTCTACCAGCGGCTGTTTGAAATCCTGTTCCAGCAACTGCTGCAGCCGGATATCCTGATCTATCTGCATGCACCGGTAAACCGACTGCAATCCAATATCCGGAAACGCAACCGGCCCTACGAACAAAGCATTCCGGACGATTACCTGTTCTCCATACAGGAAACCTATACACATTATATCCGCCAGCACAATTTTAAGACCCTGATCGTGGATACTACCAACGCCGATTTCCTGAACCGGCCGGATCATGTTCAGATTATTCTGGATGCCTTAAATAAGGAATACGATCAGGGACAACATTACCTCACTTTACCCACCTGATGTATGTCGGCAACCTACCAGGCCCTCCGTTACCGGGAATTCCGGTTGTACATCATCGCCCGTTTTTTCTTTATTCTCGTACTGAACATGCAGGCCACGCTGATCAGCTGGAAGGTGTATGAAATGACCAAAGACCCTTTCAGCATCGGGCTCATCGGACTAACCGAATTCATTCCTGCCGTGATCATGGCGTTTTATGCCGGACATGTGATCGACCGAAGCGATAAACGGAATACGATGCTCTATGCGTTTTTGGGAAATCTGGTGCTGACCGGCGCTTTAACTATAGTAACCTTTTCAGATACTATACAGCTAATCGGGCAGTCGAATGCCCTGCTGGTCATCTATGCCGGTGTTTTTGTAACAGGAATTCTCCGGGCATTCAGTGGCCCCACATCTTTCGCGTTGGTAAGCCAGCTGGTGCCGAAAGAGCATCTGCCCAGTGCCACAACCTGGCATTCCAGTTCCTGGCAGATCGCGGCTGTATCCGGACCGGCGCTGGCGGGCGTTCTCTACGGAACCATCGGCCTAACCTATACTTTTTATCTGATCCTTACCGGATTCACGATCTGTCTGGTATCGATGTATGGCATCGGCCACAAACCTGCGCAGCAGGTGAACCGGGAGGAGACGATTTTCCAGAGCATCCGCGAGGGATTTCGGTTTGTGTGGAAGACACGGGATATATTAGGAACGATCAGCCTGGATCTGTTTGCCGTTTTCTTCGGAGGTGCCACCGCCCTGCTCCCTTACTATGCGGATGTGGTACTAAAAACCGGTCCGCAAGGCCTGGGCCTTCTGCGCTCGGCTCCGGCAATTGGCGCATTAGTAGTGCTGGCGATCGTAACCATCCGCCCGCTGAAAAAACAGCAGGGCCGGCTGATGCTCTACTGTGTGGGAGGATTCGGGCTAATGATCATCCTCTTTGGCCTCTCCCAACTTTTCTGGCTGTCGATGTTTGCCCTGTTCATGAGCGGCGTGCTGGATGGCATCAGTGTGATCGTCCGGTCAACCATCCTGCAGCTTAAAACGCCCGATCATATGCGTGGCCGCGTGGCGTCGCTGAACAGCATTTTCGTGATGTCGTCCAACGAACTCGGTTCCTTTGAAAGCGGCTTCACCGCCCGGCTCATGGGTGCCGTACCCGCTGTGGTCTTTGGTGGCTGCATGACGCTGGCAGTGGTGGTAACCACCTGGTTCAAGGCACCCGGAATACGGAAAATGGAGTATTAGTCCGTATTTTGTCGGTTCAAACGTACAATTTTGGCTAATTCTGTACACCAAAACGTACAAAATGGAGGTTCACTCCACCTCCAGAAACCTTTCCATCACCCGGAAAACGATCGGACAAAACGTACTGTTCTTCAACGTGATCTTCGGTCGCTTGAATAAAACATCCTCATCCGTGTAAGGAAATCTGGCACAATCAGACGGACGATCCTCATAGATCTGGCAATAATTATCGGCCCCCAGAAACGGGCAGGGTGATGATTTGACCACATAATCACCGTCTTCATCCAGCCGGAGATAGGTTTCAATAAAGGTACTTTCCTTCATCTTCATCGAACGACTGATCCGCTTGATATCAGGTGTTTTGAAACGCGGGGAATACCCCTTACAGCAGTTGGCACAGGCAAGACAATCCACAGCCGCGGTAGCCTCTTCATGCAGCTCCTGCTGCCGCTTGAGGATCATTTTTTTGTCGGCCCGTTTAAGAAACCGATCATATTCTTTTTGATGTTCTTTGGAGCGTTTCTCCCAATTGTGCATTTCCACGCAACAAAAGTAGGTTTTTGACAGAAATCCTTGAATGTTCTGTCAAAATCCTTAAATGTTCCCACAACGAATCCCCAAAATCTTAAAGACTCAACAAAATAAAAAAATTGTGTTGGTACGGCTGTACCTTTGCAACAGTTTTGTAGAACTTAATATCCATAAAACATGAACATTCTGGAGCAGCCTGAATTTCAGAGACGTCACATCGGACCGGACCATCGGGAGACCTCGGCCATGCTGAACGCTATTGGGGAGTCATCGGTAAGTGATCTGGTAGCCAAGACCGTTCCATCGAATATCCGGATGGAGGGAGATTTGAAACTCCCGCCTGCTATGACGGAATTCGAATACCTCCAGCACATCAAGGAGGTCAGTCTGAAAAATGATGTGTTCCGGAATTTTATCGGCCAGGGGTATTACGATACCATCACACCCAGTGTGATCCTGCGTAACATCTTTGAAAATCCGGGTTGGTACACCCAGTATACGCCCTATCAGGCGGAGATTGCACAGGGCCGACTCGAAAGCCTGCTCAATTACCAGACGATGGTCTCAGACCTGACCGGACTACCCATCGCCAATGCTTCGCTGCTGGATGAGGCCACTGCTGCTTCGGAGGCCATGACCATGTTCTTCAATACGCTGAACAAACAGGATCATATCGATCGTCCCAAATTTTTTGTGGATGCCGATGTTTTCCCGCAAACACTGGACGTACTGCGCACCCGCGCTGTTCCGGTTGGCATTGAGATCGTGGTAGGTGATTACAGAAAGGCAACACTGGATGCCAGCTATTTTGGCGCGCTCGTTCAATACCCGAATGATAAAGGGGCCATCGAAGACTATCGTTCCTTTATTGCACATGTACACGAAACAGGTGCCTATATAGTGATGACCACCGATCTGCTGGCCCTCACCCTGCTCACGCCTCCCGGTGAACTGGGAGCCGATGTGGCCTGCGGATCTGCCCAGCGATTGGGCGTTCCCCTGGGTTATGGAGGTCCTCATGCAGCATTCTTCGCAGCGAAAGATGAATTCAAGCGTTCCATTCCCGGCCGCATCATCGGCGTAAGCATCGATGCTCAGGGAAACCGCGCACTGCGGATGGCCCTGCAGACACGCGAACAGCACATCAAACGCGAAAAAGCTACGTCTAATATCTGCACAGCGCAGGCCCTGCTCGCCAACATGGCGGCGATGTATGCGGTGTATCACGGTCCGGATGGACTGAAAATCATCGCGAAGCGGATCACCCTGCTCACACAAACGATCGCTGAAGCGCTTAAAGCACGTGGCTTCCAGCTACTGAACGATACCTATTTCGATACGCTCACGGTAGCCTGTGCAGCAGAAACAGTACACCAGCAGGCCGCTCAGAAGAAACTAAATTT
>CANHUD010000246.1 GCA_947463665.1 Sphingobacteriales bacterium | reverse complement strand
GTTAGTAATGTGCTGATGCCTTTATTGCTGGAGATCAGTGAGGAGGGCGGTCTGGAGAAACTGGTGTGGCATAAGTTTAATATCCGGAACGGGGTGTATGTTTTCAGGGGTGCCCTTACTAATTTTCATTTAAGTCAGCGGTTTAACCTAAAATATACCGACCTCAATTTATTGATTGCTTCTCAGCGCTAAGCCAGTTTATACTGCTGGATATCGATGCGTTGTGTACAGAATTCATACTCTGTGAGATCGTTACTGCTTACAATGACACAGCGGTCTTTTGTATAAGTGCTGATCAGGTGATGGTATAGATGAATTCCCTTGGTGTCCAGATTGGTGCAGGGCTCATCCAACAGTATAAATGGGCAGTTGCTCAAAATGGCCTGCCCCAGCTTCAGCCGTTGTTTCATGCCGCTGCTGTAGTAACGGATCTGTTTATCAGCCGCATGTTTCAGCTCCACAATAGTTAGTATTTCAGCGGGAGTCCGGCTTTCCAGAAAAGGTTTAAAGGACTGGTGAAAACGGAGGAATTCCTTTCCGGTCATTTCTTCAATAAGTTCCAGATAGGGAGCAGCAATACCAACCAGATTGTATATATGTTCAACTGGTTGATCATTGATGAGTATCTTTCCTTCACTGATGTGGAGAGCTCCGCTGATTACCTGAAGAAGCGTTGATTTGCCTGAGCCATTGGAACCGGTGATGGCGTAGTTATTCCCGGTGTGGAAGGTATGGGTCAGGTGTCTGAAGATCCATTCTCTGTTGTAGCGTTTACCTGCATCAGTCAGCGAGATCTTCATCGAAATGATTTTTGGAGAATCGTTTGATGATGCCTCTGCCACTTTGGCGGATGAAGGCGATGATCTCATCTTTTTCATCCGATGCCGGAAAATCCTCTTCTATATAGCGGATCGCCTGTGTGGTGTTCAGACCTTTATTGTAGATGAAGCGGTAGATTTCCAGCACATGATTGATCTGGTCGATCTTGAATCCTTTTCGTTTCAGTCCTACAGAGTTAACCCCTGCATAACTGAGAGGTGTTCTGCCTGCCTTAATATATGGAGGAACATCTTTACTAACAAGTGATCCGCCGGCGATGAAGGCATGTTTGCCTATTTTGACGAACTGGTGAACGGCACACATTCCGGCGAGTATGGCATAATCTCCCATGCTTACATGGCCGGCCATCTGCGTATTATTGCTCATAATGCAGTGATCTCCGATGATGCAGTCATGAGCAATGTGGCTATAGGCCATAATGAGACAGTTGTTTCCAACTACTGTTTTCCAGCGATCTTTTGTACCCCGGTGAATGGTAACAAATTCCCGGATGGTGGTATTGTCTCCGATTTCTACGGTGGTGATTTCTCCTTCGAATTTAAGATCCTGGGGACTGGCAGATATAACGGCGCCAGGGAAAATTCGACAGTTCTTACCGATCCGTGCACCCTCCATGATGGTTACATTGCTACCTATCCACGTACCTTCTCCTATCTCCACATTCTGATGGATGACTGTAAACGGATCGATCTTTACGTTTGTGGCCAGCTTTGCATCCGGGTGAATATATGTATGTGGATGGATCATGTAGGGGAGGAAACAGTACCCTGTTCAGGTTTGGTTATGGTGTAATTATTTTGAATCAGTTTCTCGTTTGACCAATTGTGCCATCAGGGTAGCTTCCGTGGTGATTTTATTGCCAACGTAAACTGTTCCGTGCATTTCCACTAGTCCGCGCCGGATAGGGCCCAGCAATTCCAGTTTCATCATCAGCGTATCGCCTGGAATTACCTTCGCTTTGAATTTACAGTTGTCGATCTTCACAAAATAGGTATCATAATCACCGGGAGGCAGGCAGTTAATGGCCAGGATCCCGCCTGTCTGTGCAAGGGCTTCAATCTGCAGAACACCCGGCATAACCGGATTTCCCGGGAAGTGACCTGCGAAGAAAGGCTCGTTAAAGGTGACGTTTTTAATGCCAACGATGTGTTTGTCGCTCAGTTCTACCACCCTGTCTACTAATAGAAACGGATAGCGGTGAGGGAGTTTTTTTTCGATCTGCTGGGTAGTGTAAACCGGTGGTGTGTTGGGGTCATACACCGGGATGTTTTTCACGTGTTTATTCTTTTTGATGTATTGTTTGATCTTTTTTGCAAACTCTACATTAGAGGCATGTCCAGGACGGTTAGCAATGATATGGGCTTTGATGGGATAACCGATCAGCGCAAGATCACCTACCACATCCAGTAGTTTATGGCGGGCAGGTTCATTCGGAAAGCGGAGTTCCAGGTTGTTCAGATAACCTTCGCTTTTTACTTCAATGCTATCTTTTCTGAAGATAGCGGCAAGACGGGTCATCTCTTCTTTGCTAACTGGTTTGTCTACTACCACAATAGCGTTATTGACATCTCCACCTTTGATCAGGTTGTGTGCCAGCAGCGTTTCCAGTTCGTGCAGGAAGCAGAAGGTACGGCAGGGGGCAATATCATCCCGGAATTCACGCATGCTGGTGAGTTTGGCATGCTGCGTACCCAGTACCGGACTGTTGAAATCGATCAGCGTGGTAATTTTATAATCCATGGACGGCATAGCCACCATTTCTACCCGCTTTTCTTCATTATAGTAACTGATGTTTGTGTCGATGGTATACCAGCTTTTGGCGGCTTCCTGTTCCAGTACACCTGCCTCATCGATGATTTCGATGAAGGGCTGGGAGCTTCCATCCATAATAGGGATTTCCGGACCATTGAGTTCTATGAGGCAGTTATCGACTCCTAAACCGGTGAGTGCCGCCAGAATGTGTTCAACGGTACTGATCTTTGCTCCGTTTTTTTCGAGGGTAGTACCTCTGGAGGTATCTGTCACCAGATCACAATCGGCTTCAATGATGGGCTGGCCTGGCAGATCGATTCGCTGGAACTGAATGCCAAATCCAGGATTAGCGGGTTTAAGCGTCATATCTACCATAACGCCGGTGTGCAGTCCGGTCCCGGATATGCTGACTTCCTGTTTCAGGGTATGTTGCTGATCTGGGTTGAATTTCAGGTCCATAGTACAAATTAAGTCTGCAAAGATACGATCCACGGGTGGATTTAAGGTATCCTTTAATAGATGACAAAAAGCTGAAAGGGTTGGTTCAGCGATTTGTTGAATTTCCTATTGTTGATAGGCTATCAGGCGGGTTCGTTTTTCCATTCTTTCAGCCGGGCTATCTGGTTCTCCAGTTCTTTGATGCGTTTTTCCAGTTCGGGGAGATTCCGGCCGACCGCCTGGGAACGCAGGGCTGCGGTGTAATTGAACGCCGGGGAGCCGGTAACGGCTTCTCCTTTGCGAACTGATTTACTTACGCCGCTTTGTGCATTGATACGGGCTCCGTCTTCGATTGTGATATGTCCTACCACACCGGCCTGACCGCCAATCTGCACCTGCCTGCCAACTTTGGTGCTGCCGCTGATACCGGCTTGTGCTGCGATTACGGTATACTGGCCAATCTCCACATTATGGGCAATCTGTATGAGGTTATCGAGTTTGGCACCTGACCGTATGATAGTTGAGCCGATCGTGGCGCGGTCGATGGTGCTATTGGAACCAATCTCTACATGATCTTCAATCACTACATTTCCGATCTGTGGTATTTTACGATAGGTGCCGTCTGCCTGAGGCGCAAAGCCAAATCCATCACTTCCGATCACTGTACCGGCATGGATGATTACATGTGAGCCAATGCGACAGCCCTGGTAGATCTTTACACCGGGGTGGATGATGGTATGTTCTCCAATGCTGACATTATTACCAATATATACCTGTGGATATATTTTTGAATGGGCACCAACAGTGGTGTTTTCTCCGATCACGGTGAAGGCGCCAATAAATACCTCTGCTCCAACAGAAGCCGAGGAAGCTATAGAGGAGGGTTCCTGAATGCCTTTGAGCTGCTCTGTCATAAGTTGCTGGTAGGCTGTAAGCAACTGTGCAAAAGCGCTGTATGCATCCGGGACCCGGATGAGCGTGGACGTAACCGGCTGTTTCAGGACCTGTGTATCGTTTATAATGACGACAGAAGCACCGGTGGAATACAGATAATCTTCGTATTTCGGGTTGGCAAGGAAGGAAAGCTGGCCGTTACGGGCTTCTTCAATCTTGCCAAAATCATGAACGGCAGCGT
>CANHUD010000245.1 GCA_947463665.1 Sphingobacteriales bacterium | reverse complement strand
CTTGGCTTTGGTTTTGGCCGTGAGCATGGTTCCAATTTTAGCACCGATGGCAAATTTGAAACCCTTGTTCATGTTCTGTGGATTCGAAGCGTAACGAAGTTCTACAGGCAGTTCCACAAAACCTGTCATCAGTTTGTATTTCTTGAATCGGGAGATCGTATCAGGGGGGAACGATACCTGGTTACGGTTTTTGATGTTTACGGTCCGGTCTTCAAAAAAGAAATTATCAGTGCCAATGCCGGGGCCGATGCCTACCGACATTTTTGGATTGGTTTTGAAGGGGAAATCCAGCATCAGGTACATGTTGAAGCTGCGGGAGAAACCACCCGGCCGGATGCTGTCGGGCCCGCCAGACCAGCGGGAAACGCCGTACTGGATCATGAAATGATCGGCCGTGCGTTTGCTGAGATCCACTTTTGTCCAGTCGATCGGTACTTTCGGCTGTTTGGGTTCCTTCACCTTTATGACTGTTTCTTCCTTAGGTTCTTTAACCTTTGGAGCCTTTTCTGTTTTGGCTTTCTTTTCTTTTTTTGTTTTGGCTGGCTGTGCTGCATCCTGTGCAACAAGGCTGGCGCTGGACGATAGGAACAATAAGGCTATAATGATCCGCTTCATGGTAATATTTGAATCGACAAATCTATTCTCCTGCCGGTTAACGAAAGGTTAAGGTTCAGGAACCGCAAAAGTAAGGTAAAAGCCTCAATTCCGACTTGCCCGGGTTTCCGTTCAAAGCGCGTTGTACCGGGAAGGTTTCAGCAGGATGGTCTCGTTTCTGGATACATTTCCGGCGTATGGTGGCTGGGGCGACAGGGCCTTCCAGGCCGGATCGTCGCGGAAGGCGTTCCAGTGCTGGTTCCGATCGGCCATATCCCGGAAGGAGGTCATGTAGATAAGGTTGGGCATCCGGGCACCGGCGATCACCCGTCCGTAAAAGACCGCGTTGAAATTCAGCCGTTTGAAGATATCGATCTCCCCTCCCTGGTTGAACATATGCACTTTGCCCAGGTGGAGGGCTTCCGAGGCGCTTTCGTAACTGCGGAATTCGTAGATATTGTCGGGCCCTTTTTCAAAGGTACTGTTGACGTTGTACCGGGGATGATAGGCGAAGGCGGAGGCCAGCATGGTTTCTATGCGGACGTAAGGCGGATTTTTGATGGTTCCGTTTTGGGCGATGAGTGGATCGCTTCTGAACGGGTCAACCGCTCCGAAGCTCGCTTCCATTTTTTCCCATATCCGCAGGTCTTTGAGGGGGATCCATACGATGAGTCGCTTATCGACGGCTGTGTCATTGGCCAGTGGGAGGAATACCCCCGTATGGCGGATGCCGTTTTTCCGGAGAAATGGGAGGAGACGCTGGCCCACCTGTTCTTCGGACTGGCTTACCTGATCGGCAGTTGAGCAGTGGTATATCCGTACCAGATAGTAATCGCCGGAAGATTTCTGGGCACTGGTGAGCAGGCTCTGGAAAAAGAAGAGCAGTAAAAAACAGGAGTAACGCATGCTGGAAGATACAAAATTTATGAATGTGGGGGTGGGGGGTGAAGGACAGTTTTTATGCCGTTATGGCATTTTAAAGCTATAAGGTTGACAAGAGTAATTTTATTCTTACATTTGTCAACTTTATCGGGTACTAAAAAATGCACATTATGGATAACATATTTGGAAACAGACTGGTCTCAGCCCGGAAAATGGCTGGAATGTCGCTGCAAGATCTAGCCGATAGGTTAAAAAATGTAGTAACCAAACAGTCGCTCAATAAATATGAGCAGGGGAAGATGAAGCCTGACAGCGAATTAATAATTGCTTTGTCAAACGTATTGGATGTACCAGTAGATTATTTCTTTTCAACTCCGGGTATAAATGTTGCGTTGTCCAATATCAGTTATCGGAAATTTGTATCCAAAATTTCCAAAACTGAACAGGCGTCGGTAGAAGAAAAAGCAAAGGAAGCATTCGAACGGTATTTGCAACTAGAAGCGGTATTGAATTTTGGTGACAAACCTTCATATTTTACTTACGACAAAGTGATTCAGAATGCCGACGATGCTGAAGTGGCAGCAAAGGAATTAAGAAAGAAATGGAAGTTAGGGTATGATCCGATTCCTGATGTTGTTGAAATGTTGGAGGACAAAGGGTATAAAGTGATTGAGATAGATGCTCCCGATGGTTTTGACGGTATGAAGGCAGATATTGAAGGTATAAAGGTCATTGTGTTAAAACTAAATAAGCGTAAAAATGAAGATGTTGTACGAAAAAGATTTACTGCGCTTCATGAATTGGCCCACCACGCGTTGGAGTTTTCAAATAAACTTACTGACAAAGAAGAAGAAAATCTTTGCAATGCCTTTGCCAGTGCAGTTCTTTATCCGGAAGATATGGCAAGAAAAGAATTGCATAAAGATCGATTTCATTTTTACCAAAATGAATTGGTCTTAATCAAGGAACGATGGGGCATTTCCTTTCCTGCAGTTTTCAGTCGTGCAAAGCAATTGGGAATCATAAATGACTATGTGTATAAGCGGTTTAATATTGGCTACAGAGAAAGGAAATTGCATTTAAATGAGCCCGGAATATTTTTGAGCAGAGAGAAGCCTGTTCATTTTGAAAGGTTAATTTATCTGGGATTATCGAAAGAAGCTATCTCGGTTAATGATGCTGCGTTCTTTTCAGGCAAAACTGTTGCTGAATTTCGTAAACAATTGCAGCAGTTGGTATGAAGTTAATTGTGACCGATACAAATGTTTTTTTTGATTTAATGAGTATCGAAGTTTTACCTGATTTTTTCGGACTTGACTATGAGATTTGTACAACAGATTTTGTGGTGAATGAAATTGTTAGAGTTGACCAGGCAGATCAGATTCAAAATTTTATTCGTTCAAGGCAATTAACTGTATATAAGTTATCGTCAGATGAAATTGAGGAAGTGGTAAACCTGAAAACAAGACGCAACCTTCGTAGAATAACGGATAAATCGGTTTTGTGGAAAGCTTTACAGTTAAAATGCAAATTGCTTACAGGGGATAAAAACCTGAGAAGTGAAGCAGAAGAACAAGGCCTGGAAGTAAACGGAAGTATTTGGGTAATTAGAACGCTGGTAGAGTCAAACATTATTTTACCTGCTGTTGCAGTAGTATTATTGGAAAAATTAAAAATTATAAACCAAAGTTTGCCCAAGGATGAAATTGAAAAACTGATAAAAAAATATAAATAATTAGGAGTTTCTGCATTTTTCAAATTCTCCCTCAACGCCAGGTATTCCCAACGTATCAAACGTTTTCGTTCTACTTTTTTAGTAGAATCAACCATTTTCCACCCTCCAGACTTGCCTGAAATAGCTTATTTGTTTATATTTAGCCACACTTCGAAAACTGCTTCCGCATGGACTCCCTGCTATCAACTGTTGCGTCTGCCGCCCGCACGAATTCCGGAATCACCCGCTATTCCGGCGCCTGGACGCGAAATGAGGCGGTACATCTGCTCAAACGATCCCTTTTTGGGTCGACTAAAAAAGATATAGACGCCTTCGCCACACTCGGGTTATCTGCTGCACTTGACCGGTTACTGGATGATCGTTCTCCGTTGCCAGCACCTCCTGTGAATGAGTACAATAGCGCTACCGTAACAGATCCCAGAGTGCCGCTCGGTTCTACCTGGGTAAATGATATCAACAGCGACGGAACCATCCAGAGCCTGCGCAGGGCATCGCTCAAAAAATGGTGGACGGGTGTGATGTTAAACCAGGAGGCTACCCTGCGGGAGAAAATGACCTTGTTCTGGATCAATTTCTTCGGTACGGAAATGCTGGAGTTTGGTAATGGTAACTGGGCATACACGCACCAGACGCTTCTTCGGACAAATGCTCTCGGAAATTTCAAACAGATGGTACGGGCTGTTACAGCGGATGTAGCCATGCTCCGTTACCTGAATGGATATGTGAACACCGCCACCGCCCCCGATGAGAACTATGCCCGGGAGCTGCAGGAACTGTATACGCTGGGGAAAGGCCCGGAAGTAACATATACGGAAGCGGATGTACGGACCGCTGCACGCGTGCTCACCGGCTGGCGGATCAATACCACCAATTACACGTCCTTCTTTGACCCTGCCCGTCACGATACAGGCGCCAAGACCTTCTCTTCCTATTACGGGGGCAAAACCATCACCGGGAAAACAGGTGCTGCAGGTGCTACGGAAACAGATGAACTGATCGATATGATCTTCCAGAAAGAGGAAGT
>CANHUD010000244.1 GCA_947463665.1 Sphingobacteriales bacterium | reverse complement strand
CCGGCAAAATAACGGCCAACAGCCATCAGACCGGTCACCAGCGCCAGAATCAGCATCGGGCTCGCACCGGCTTTCTCCAGAATAGGCCCTACCCACTGCTGCGGACCAAACTCAGAAATAGCCGTCAGCGCCATACAGGCTGCCATGAATAAATAAAGAGGATTCAGCATGGCCTTGAAACTGGCCAGCGGAGAACTCGCCTCTGCACGGGGCTGTGGAAACGATTGTCCCCAGAACAACACGGCATAAATGATCGTGGGGATCAGAATCACCCAGATCTGCGCCTGCCAGGCAAGTCCGGCATCCGTCATGAATTTAGAGACCAGCGATCCGATCACAATACCACCGGGAAACCACATGTGAAACTTGTTCATCTTACTGTGAAATGCATTCCCTGAATACGAATCCGCAATCATCGGATTACAGGCTGCTTCCGTACAACCGTTGCCCACTCCAATGAGCAGGGTCGATACCAGCAGCACATTGTAACTGGAAGCATAGATCGTGGTTAAAATACCGATGGCATGCGCAATGAACGCTACCTGCATGATCAGCTTCGGTCCGATCTTCGCATAAAAGATCCCGAAAAAGATCATCGAAATCGGAAAACCTAAAAACCACATGGAGTTGATCGTTCCCAGCTGAACCGGGTCCAGATTCAGATTCGCTCCCAATTGTGTAAGAATGCCAGCACGGATGCTGAACGAAAAGGCCGTTGTAATGAGGGCAAAGCAACTCGCCAGGAAAAGACGATTGGCGTTGATGTTCTGATTCATTGAGTTGTGTTTAAAGTTGATTGTTTCAAGTGCCTAATCTAAGAAAATCTTCACGGCTTCAGCAAAAAATTTTAACTTGTAGGCAAACCTTAAACATGCCCACTTCACGTCGACAAGCCCTGCGGAACATCCTCGCAGGTGCCGTGACCACAGGCGCTATCGGACATATGGAATGGACGAATGATCTACCTAAAAAACGAAAAGGAAACATCCGCCACGCGGTCTGCCGCTGGTGTTACAGCTCCATTCCCCTGGAAGAATTTTGCATGGGCGCCAAAAAAATCGGCATCGAAGCCATCGACCTGGTAGGCCCCAAAGACTGGCCCACCCTCAAAAAATACGGTCTCGATTCCTCTATGTGCAACGGTGCAGAAATCAACCTCACCGACGGCTGGAATGAACCCGCTTACCACGATACGCTCATCCGCCAGTACACAGAAATGATCCCGCTGGTAGCTGCCAATGGCTATAAAAACCTGATCTGCTTCTCCGGAAACCGCAAAGGAAAAGACGATGAATCCGGGCTGCAGCACTGCACCGATGGACTGAAAAAAATCATGTCGCTGGCAGAAAAACACAACGTCACCATCGTGATGGAACTGCTCAACAGCAAGATCAATCACAAAGATTACCAGTGCGATAAAACCGCCTGGGGCGTGGAACTGGCCAAACGCATCGGTTCCCCCAATTTCAAACTGCTCTACGATATCTACCACATGCAGATCGATGAAGGCGATGTGATCCACACGATTCAGGAATATCATCCCTACATCGCCCATTACCATACCGGTGGAGTACCGGGCCGTAATGAGATCGATGATACCCAGGAACTCTATTACCCTGCCATCATGCGCGCCATCCTGAAAACAGGCTTTAAAGGCTATGTGGCTCAGGAATTCATTCCTACCTGGAATGATAAACTCGCCGCGCTGGACAAGGCAATTGACATTTGTGATGTAGGATAACCCCGTGCTGAGTGAACCATGGCTGATAACAGATTTGACGCAATCGTTGTAGGATCCGGAATTTCCGGTGGCTGGGCAGCCAAAGAACTCTGCGAAAAGGGACTCAAAACACTCCTGATCGAAAGAGGCCGGCATGTCGAACACATAAAGGACTATACCACCGCCAACCAGCACCCCTGGGAATTCGCCCATCGCTCCACGCTCACCAAAGAAGAAAAAGAAACCTACCCTATACAGACCCGCCATTATTCTATCCGGGAAGACAATAAACATTTCTATGTGCTGGATAGAGAAAATCCATACACAGAAGTGCACCGGTACGACTGGATACGCGGGGATGTACTCGGCGGCCGATCCCTCCTCTGGGGCCGGATGGCCTTCCGCTGGAGCGACCTCGATTTCGAAGCCAATCAACAGGATGGCTGGGGCGTCGACTGGCCCATTCGCTACAAAGACCTCGCCCCCTGGTACAGCTACGTTGAACGGTTCGCCGGTATCAGCGGCTCCCGCGAAAATCTTCCACACCTGCCGGACTCCGATTTCCAGGCACCCATGCCCATGAACTGCGTGGAAGAACATGTAAAAAATGAATGGAAAAAATACTATCCGGAAAGGCTACTAATCCATCCGCGACTGGCCAACCTCACCCAGCAACTGCCCGGTCGAGATGCCTGCCAGCATAGAAATCTCTGCCACCGCGGATGCCCCTTCGGCGCTTATTTCAGCACGCAGGCCTCCACCCTGCCCGCTGCCCGGAAAACCGGTAACCTCACCCTGAAAACAGGTTTCATCGTACATCGTGTGCTGTACGACGAAAAAACAAATAAGGCCATCGGCATCGAAGCGATCGATCGCGAAACCAACCAGACCTACACGTTTTTCGCCAGGATCCTCTTCCTCAATGCCTCTACACTCGGCACCACCTTCCTGTTGCTGAATTCCAAAAGCAGCAGCTTTCCCAACGGACTCGGAAACAACTATGACATCGTGGGCCGGCACCTCATGGATCACATGAAAATCGGCAGCGTGGCCGCTGATTTTGATGGATTTGACGATACATACTATTTCGGCCGAAGACCCGGCGGCTGCTACATCCCGCGCTTCCGGAACATCGGGAACGATAAAGCCGATTTCCTTCGCGGCTGGGGCATGCAGGGCGGTGCCTCCAGAGGCCGGCAGAAAGCCGAAGGCATCGGAGCCGATTTCAAATCTGCCCTCACCGAACCGGGCAAATGGTCGATCTCCTTTAATGCCTATGCCGAATGTCTGCCCTATGCAGATAACCGCGTTACACTGAATGAGGAACTCAAAGATAAATGGGGACTGCCCACCCTGAAGATCGACTGCCGCTTCCGCGAGAATGAAGAAAAAATGTTCAAAGACATGGTAGCCACCGGTCAGGAAATGCTCGCAAAAGCCGGTGGAATAAATGTCAGGTACAACGGCGAAATGTCGCACCCGGGTAATGCCAATCATGAAATGGGCACCGCCCGTATGGGCCATGATCCCAAAACATCGGTACTCAACAAATGGAACCAGCTCCATGAGGTGAAAAATGTTTTCATCACAGACGGTTCCTGCATGACCTCCTCCTCCTGTGTAAATCCATCCCTCACCTATATGGCACTGACCGCAAGGGCCGCGGATTATGCCGTTCAGGAATTAAAAAAAGGTACTCTCTAAACAAGACAACAACATGAATACATTCGACGCCATCGTTGTAGGCTCCGGGATCTCCGGAGGCTGGGCCGCCAAAGAACTCTGCGAAAAAGGACTGAAAACACTCCTGCTCGAAAGAGGCCGGAACGTAGAACACATCAAAGACTACACCGGTACAGAAAAACATCCCTGGGAACTGACACACCACAATCAGAAAACGACCGCCGATAAAGAACAATCCCCCATCCAGAGCAAATGCTATGCATACGATGAGGTGTCGAAGAAATTCTTCGTGAATGATCTTGAAAATCCATACAACCAGATCAAACCGTTCGACTGGATACGAGGCAACCATGTAGGCGGACGGTCCCTGATGTGGGGCCGACAGTGCTACCGCTGGAGCGACCTGGATTTCGAAGCCAATGCCAAAGACGGACATGGTGTTGACTGGCCGATCCGCTACAAAGACCTCGCACCCTGGTACAGCTACGTCGAACGTTTCGTTGGCATCAGTGGCTCCAAAGAAGGATTGCCCCAGTTGCCGGATTCAGAATTCCTTCCTGCCATGGAGATGAACTGCCTGGAAAAAATGACCAAAGAGGCCATCGAACAGAAATTCCCGGGACGCAACATGATCATCGGACGCGCTGCCAACCACACCCAACAGGTGGGTGACCGCGGGCCCTGTCAATTCCGCAACAAATGCCACCAGGGTTGTCCGTTCAGTGGCTATTTCAGTTCGAATTCAGCCACCATTCCGGCCGCAGCCAAAACCGGAAACCTCACCCTTCGCCCACATTCCATCGTGCTGGAAGTCATCTACGATAAAGAAAACAAACGCGCCAAAGGT
>CANHUD010000243.1 GCA_947463665.1 Sphingobacteriales bacterium | reverse complement strand
CTGGAACTTCGCGGAACGATGATCGACAGGGTACTGCAGGCCACCGGGATGGTGTTCGAAATCAATGCAGATCCGATACGCTTACCATTTCTTAGCGGGCTTCCGCTGAAAACGGAAATGTTCAGACCGCCCAGAATTCTTTTCCGGATATGAATGTTACAAACCTCATAGGTTAGCAAAAGACTATCCTGATTGTAACAATCAGCAGATAACATTCGAATTTTGTAGTCGTCGCTGTTCACCACGCGAACATCCACGGATGCCGTATCGATGCACCCATTAACGGATGTAGCCACTACCTGTAAAGTAGTATCCTTTTTACCCACAACATACCCTGCATCCTTACAGGAAGTACAGAGCAGTCCGGGCATGGAAAGCCACTGATAACTGCTGTTGGGTGAAGGTCTGGTGGAAGCTCTGAACAATACTGTATCACCGGGTGCGGCGGCCGTAAGGCGCGGAAGGGCATTCGCCCTGTGCCGAAAACCTGTAAACCGCGTAATATTATTGAAATAATATCTTTCATCAACAGACGTGTTAGGCAGTAAAACAGGAATCTTATTCCCGTTATCATTGATCGCTACAAAAATTGTATCCAGCTGCCTGCGCCCAACATCAATGATATACGTAGCGGCAGGACCGCAACATCTGCCCAGTACCTCATGAGGATACGTAACGGTATTGCCTAACTTTACGGCACCGGAAAGATTGGGATCCCTGTCGTAAAAACTAAGCAAAAGATCTTTAGGAATAGGTTCATAGCCTCCGTTGCAGATCGACAAACTCAGTTTTGTCTTCGTTTCCTCGTAACACTCAACGAAAAGGTAACCTACAAATGCATCCCGGATCGGATCTTCCACAATAACCGTGTAAAGTTCAGAAGTATCCATACATGAACCAGCGGAAGCTACCAGCCGGATGAAATATCTGCCTGGATTCGGGAATACATACTTAAAATCGCGGTCACGACTGACCACCTGTTCAACCATACCCGTATCATTGCCCATCAGCCATTGAAAATCAGACGCTCCATATGACTGATTCTGGAAAAAAATACTGTCGGGGTACCTTGGTACTCTGGAGGCAATAAGTCTTTTATCTGCAAAAAAACGGGATACCACCCCACAGTTGACCAGAACATTGTGTGTATAACTGGAAAAACAGGCACCTCCTTTACTAACCTTTAATGTTATATTAAACTTTCCGGTTGTAGGAAAAATATGGGTGAGTGATGCTGCATTTGTTCCGGCAGGACTCCCATCGATGAACCAGGCATAATCTACTCCGGTTTTCGTTGCCGCAGTGAACGTGATCGAAGCTCCGACCACCGGAAACCAGTTGTCTCTTCCAAAATCCGCCGTTGGCATAGGACCGCAGGGAACCTGGGCCAGTGTATCCGTCAGTTTAGCCCGATGCAGCAAAAGTATTTCCCGCATCTTATCGGCCTGCCCCTGGGTAAACATACGGGTACAGGTACTGTATCCCATGAAATTCTCGATCATATCGGGCTGATCCGTCGTAAATCCGGATAATGTATCCGTGCTACAGGAATTGACCGGTGTACAGCTGGTAAGTACCTGGCCCTGTGGTGGCGTATCGCAGATCCCATCTCCGTCTACACTGCAATCATTGTTCGTACAACCTCCTTCAAATGTATGTTTCAGACCCAGGTAATGCCCTGCTTCATGGATCAGTACAGGTCCAAAGGATGAAACTACCGCCCCATCAATTGAACCGGCCATTGGTGGCATCGTGGCATACCCGCCATAAGGAATCCTCTTCCAGGTACCGCAGGCGAACTCCGCCATCACCTCCCCGTTGATCCGATTCACGTACCAGATATTGAAATAACGGGTTGGATCCCAGTTGATCAGATTTTTAAGCCGGCGATCCTCCAAAACCGCATCCATTTCCCGGAAAATAGAACGGGTTCGGGTAATACCGCTGGTAACACCCCCATCCGGCGCCACACGGGCCAGTCGGAACCGGATCTTCACATCGGCACCCGTTGTTCCGACATACTTGCCGCTATTGGAAAAGCCATCGTTCAGATCCTGTATGGCCTGCTGGATGAGTGCATCCGAAACGGAAGAAGGATCATCGCTAATGATATGAACTACGGTAGTAATGTAAAGGGTATCCTGCGCGCTGGCAGTAAAAGCATAACAAATGGGAAACAAGATAGGAAAGATCCATCTCAGTATCCTGGACGGATCCATTGGTAAGAATAAAACGCTCTTCACAAGCCGTTGAAAATGGGGTTTCATGGAAGGATTGGAATCTCAGAAGCAATCAGACGGTTTTGCGATCGCGACACGTCAAATATATTACATCCACACCATGTTAAACCCTTTCAATCTGTGCAAGTTGCATTTAATTACTACAATTTTCCAAAACTACTTTAATAAGTATTTTAACAAGCTGTATTCCATTAATTCCGTCAACGTACTGACTAAATTAAGCGAAAAATAGTCAACATACTGACCAAATTAATACTAAATTTGTCAATACAAGAGTGCATATACATGAAAAAGATAAAAAGAATTCTGGAGGATGAGCTTTTTCGTCAAATTGGACGCAATAAAGTGCTATTGCTGATGGGAACGCGTCGCGTTGGAAAAACGGTATTGGCACAAGCCATTCGAAAGTCGTTTACGGGAAAGACATTATTTCTAAATGCAGAAGATTTTGATGTACAGGAACTGTTGAAAAATCGTTCTGTTTCAAATTATGAAAGAATCATTGGCAATGCCCGTCTCTTTATACTTGATGAAGCACAGGTGCTTCCTGAAGTGGGATCCATTCTAAAACTGATAATCGACAGTTTTCCGGCATTAACCATTCTTGCCACAGGCTCATCATCATTTGATCTGGCAAACAAAACAGGCGATCCCTTAACGGGAAGAATGATTCGTTACCAGCTTTATCCTTTGTCGCAGCAGGAAATTGGTTCACAAGAAAATGCTATTGAGACGTTTCAGCATCTGGAAGACCGCCTGATATTTGGCAGTTACCCGGAGGTTATTCAACTTTTTACTTATAAAGAGAAGGCCGACTATTTATTACAGCTTGTACAATCATACCTGCTGAAAGATATATTGGCCTATGATGGCATCCGGCAGGCAGATAAAATCCATAAACTCCTAAAGCTGATTGCCTTCCAGTCTGGTTCAGAAGTCTCTTACCACGAGCTTGCACAGCAACTCAGTATGAGTAAAAATACGGTTGAACATTACCTTGATCTACTGTCTAAAGTATTCATACTCTATAAAGTAAGCGCTTACAGCACGAATCCCAGAAAAGAAATTTCCAAATCGTCGAAATGGTATTTTTATGATACCGGTATTCGTAATGCTATCATAAATGATTTCCGACTACCTGCACTTAGAAATGATCTGGGATTGCTGTGGGAAAACTATCTGATGGCAGAAAGAATTAAAAAAAATGCTTACGAGGGGAAAAACGTACAATCCTATTTCTGGAGAAACTATAACCAACAGGAAATAGATCTACTTGAATGGGATAATGGTCAAATGGCAGCTTTCGAATTCAAGTATGCAGTGACAAAAAAAGTGAAATTACCCACCGGATTTGCTACTTCCTATCCCGACGTTCCATTTCAGGTTATTTCCAGAGAACACTATCTTGACTGGATCACCTGAGGGATGGAAAGCATTTGTACCTGTCAAACCACTCAAAACCGTAAATTTGTATATGTCTATCCGCGTTTCCAACCTCCAGAAATCCTACGGCGACCAGAAAGCCGTTAACAATATATCCTTCTCGGTTAGTAAAGGAGAGATTCTTGGATTCCTTGGCCCAAACGGTGCGGGGAAATCCACCACCATGAAAATGATCACCGGCTATCTTCAGCCTGATAGCGGTGAAATGGAAGTAGCTGGCATCAATGTGGGCCAATCCCCTCTGGAAGCTCGCAAACGCATCGGCTACCTCCCTGAAGCCAATCCGCTTTATACAGATATGTACGTCCGCGAATACCTGGCATTCATCGCGGGCATTCATCATCTCAAACCGGTGCAGCCGGCCATAGAAAAAGTGATCGGGCTAACGGGTCTTTCTCCGGAGGCACACAAAAAAATCGGACAGCTTTCCAAGGGCTACAAACAGCGGGTAGGACTGGCCGCTGCGCTGATCCATGATCCGGAGGTGCTCATTCTGGATGAACCTACCTCCGGCCTTGATCCCAATCAGATCATCGAGATCCGGGAGCTGATCCGTACACTGGGGAAAGACAAGACCGTTCTGTTCTCATCGCATAT
>CANHUD010000242.1 GCA_947463665.1 Sphingobacteriales bacterium | reverse complement strand
CAGGGCATTGGCACCCAGTGCGGAACCGGCGTTGAAGCCAAACCATCCAAACCATAAAAGGCCGGTACCAATGAGTACATAAGGGAGATTGGCAGGTGGAACTTCTGAATGTTCCAAGTGCGATTTGCGGCGTTTCAAGACCAGCGCACCGGCGAGAGCAGCACATCCTGCGGAGATGTGTACAACCGTTCCGCCAGCAAAGTCAAGGGCTCCCCATTTAAACAGGAATCCTTCCGGATGCCAGCTCCAGTGAGCCAATGGTGCATACACGAGAATACTAAACAGTACGATGAACAGAATATAGGAGGTGAATTTTATACGTTCAGCAACGGCTCCAACAACTAATCCGGGTGTAATAATGGCAAACATCAGCTGGAACATGGAGAACAGCGTTTTAGGGATTGTGGGTGCCAGCGACCAGGGTTCTCCTGATGTCACATCCTTGAAGAACAGGTGTGTCATTGGGTTTCCGATGAAACCGCCCAGAGAATCTCCAAAAGCAAGACTATACCCGAAAACAACCCAAAGTATACTTACCACCCCAGCTGCCACAGTAGATTTAATCATGGTGGAGATCACGTTTTTCCGGTGAACCATACCGCCATAAAAAAACGCAAGTCCTGGCGTCATCAGGAATACCAGTGCCGTAGCTACCATCACCCATGTGATGTCAGCGGCATTGTATTGGGTTCCACCATCATCATAGTTCGGTAGTGCAGGAACAAAGATGGCTGCAATCGAAAGCACAGCGAGAAGAATAAAGGGCATTGCTTCTCTTTTTCCAATTTTTTTCATGAACAATTAGTTTAAGTGAGGTTAAGTGAGCAGATAATACAATGTTAAGGAACTTATCCTTTGAATTATCAATTAAATAAACAAAATTACATACATATAAAATATATTAATATGATTTGGGATAAAAGGTAAAATATCAATAAAGTATTGTAAATCAACTTAATAAAGGCTATTTATAGTCTTTGGCTATAATTATAGATTGCTGATTATAATAAAATATTTAATACATATAAATTAATAAAATATGTTCAGGAGGAAATAAAAAAAGGCTGCCTTTGAAGGGCAGCCCTTGTGTTGGGGTACGTATTAAGGGTTAATGAGGTTAGTGGGCGAGTTCGAGCAGACTGTGGTCTTTGGATTCCAGTCGGGATATGCCACCGCAGAGATATTCGTCTACTTTTCGGGCGCATTCCCTTCCTTCGCTGATGGCCCAGACCACGAGCGACTGTCCTCTGCGCATGTCGCCGCAGCTGAAGATTTTAGGAATATTTGTAGCGTAATTTTTTTCAGAAGCTTTGACGTTCCCACGTTCATCGAGTTCAACATCCAGTTCCTGTATGACGCCCTGCTGCTGCGGATGTACGAAGCCCATGGCCAATAGGGCAAGATCGCAGGGAATTTCTTTTTCAGAACCTGGAACTTCAACGAAACTTGTGGGTTTTCCATCTACTCCGGATTTCCATTCAAGATCGGCTATTCTTAATGCCTTGAGTTTACCGTGTTCATCTCCCAGAAAAGCCTTCGTGGTGACCGCCCACATTCTTTCACATCCTTCTTCATGGGATGTAGACGTTTTGAGGAGCATTGGATAGGTTGGCCAGGGCATTCCCGGTAAACGGGATTCCGGTGGTTTTGGAAGCAATTCGAATTGGGTCACAGACGCTGCGCCCTGCCGGTTGGAAGTGCCTACACAATCACTGCCGGTATCGCCGCCGCCAATCACCACCACATGTTTGCCGGTAGCCTGCAGTTGTTCTGTAAGGATGTTACTTTCTATCTGGGCAAATTGCAGGGGATCGCTCCCTGCCACGCGTTTATTCTGTTGTTTAAGAAATTCCATGGCAGGATAGACACCTTTCAGCTCACGCCCAATCACGGAAAGGTCACGAGGGACCGTTGATCCGCCTGCGAGTACGATAGCCTGGTATTCCCGTAACAGATCATTTATACTGACATTCACGCCCACATTCGCGTGGCATTTGAAGGTCACCCCTTCTTCTTCCATAAGCGCGATACGTCGGTCTACCACCCATTTTTCCAGTTTGAAATCAGGTATTCCATACCGCAGCAAACCGCCGGGCTTTTCATCCCTTTCAAAGACGGTAACCTGGTGCCCTGCATAATTGAGCTGAGCAGCTGCGGCCATTCCGGCGGGGCCAGAGCCGATCACCGCTACTTTTTTACCGGTCCGTACATTGGGTTTACGGGGCTTGACCAATCCTTTTTCAAAAGCGATCTCGATGATATGTTTTTCAATTTCTTCAATGGTAATGGGCGGACGGTTGATGCCCAGTACGCAGGCGGATTCACAGGGCGCTGGGCAGATGCGTCCGGTGAATTCGGGGAAATTATTGGTGGATACCAGAATATCATAGGCTTCCTGCCAGTTTTTCCGATATACGGCATCGTTGAACTCGGGTATCACATTTCCTAAGGGGCAACCGTTATGGCAGAACGGAACGCCGCAATCCATGCAGCGACCGGCCTGTTTCTGTAGTTTCTCCTCTGGTAAGCGGTGAACAAATTCCCGATAATGTTTAAGTCGTTCTTCCACCGGAGTTTTTGACGGTAATTCTCTGTCGAACTCCATGAATCCTGTTGGTTTTCCCATATACTGATGCTCTAAGAGTTGAGGTTACTGAGTGACGGTTTTCTGGATACGGCTGTTTTGCAACGCTTTTTTGTAATCGGACGGAAAGACTTTGATGAAATGAGCCAACTGATTTTCAAAGTCCGCCAATATGAATTGTGCAACGCTGCTTCCGGTATAACGGGCATGATCTTCCAGCATGGTTCGCAATTCTTTTGCTCCTTCTTCATCCACGGGGTCAAGATCGACCATTTCACGGTTACAGTTACCGGCAAAGGTTCCTTTCACATCGTACACATAGGCGATACCACCGCTCATGCCGGCAGCAAAATTTCGTCCGGTCTCCCCAAGGATAACCACACGGCCACCGGTCATGTACTCACAGCCATGGTCCCCCACGCCTTCCACAACGGCATTTGCACCGGAGTTGCGAACGCAGAATCGTTCTCCTGCTTTTCCGCGGATAAAGGCTTGCCCGGAAGTAGCACCATAAAAGGCCACGTTTCCTATAATGATATTTTGTTCCGGTACAAATGTGGCCTGTTTGCTGGGGTAGATGATCAGTTTCGCTCCACTAAGACCTTTTCCGAAATAATCGTTCGCATCGCCCTCCAGCTCATGAGTGAGTCCGCTGGTATTAAACGCTGCGAAACTTTGTCCGGCTGTACCGGTATAACGGAAATGGATAGTATTCTCCGGTAGTCCGGCCGACCGGTATTTTTTAGTAATCTCATTGGATAGTATGGTGCCAATGGTACGGTCTGTATTTTTTACGGTAAAGCTGGCAGACACTTTTTCGCCTTTCTCCAGTGCCGGTTTTGCCGCTTCCAGCAATTGCCAGTCGAGCACGAGCCCCAGACCATGATCCTGTTCTTCCTGCTTGTACAGGCCTGTGTACAGAGAAGCGGGATCTTTAAAAAGTATGGGCGACAAATCCAGGTTTTTATATTTCCAGTGACGGATATCTTCTTTCTGGATGAGGTTGTCGATCTGTCCTACCATCTCGTTAATGGTACGGAAACCAAGCTCTGCCATGATCTCCCGAAGTTCCTGCGTCAGGAATTTTATAAAGTTGACCACATATTCAGCGGCACCATTAAAGCGTTTCCGCAGTTCAGGGTCCTGTGTGGCTACTCCAACCGGGCAGGTATTGAGATGGCATTTGCGCATCATGATGCAGCCTTCTACTACCAGGGCAGCGGTGGCAACCCCCCATTCTTCAGCTCCCAGCAAAGTGGCAATAGCCACATCACGACCGGTTTTGAGCTGGCCATCGGCCTGAACGGTGACGCGTCCGCGGAGTTTGTTGCGAACGAGTGTCTGGTGGGTTTCTGCCAGGCCAAGTTCCCAGGGTAGTCCGGCATGTTTGATGGAGCTGATGGGTGAGGCACCGGTTCCGCCGTCAAAACCGGAGATAAGGATTACATCGGCTTTGGCTTTGGCCACACCGGCCGCAATGGTTCCGACACCGGCTTTTGAAACCAGTTTCACACTTATACGTGCGTTTCGGTTCGCGTTTTTCAGGTCAAAGATCAGCTGTGCCAGATCTTCAATGGAGTAAATATCATGATGGGGTGGTGGAGAGATTAGACCTACTCCGGGTGTGGAGTGGCGTACTTTGCCGATCCAGTCGTCCACTTTGTGGCCGGGTAATTGTCCGCCTTCTCCGGGCTTGGCTCCCTG
>CANHUD010000241.1 GCA_947463665.1 Sphingobacteriales bacterium | reverse complement strand
TGCTTTTTTCCACGAGTGGACCGAGGATTTCAGCGGGTGTTTTCCCATATAACCAGAGTCCCATCCGATAGTTGATATCGGCAGAAACCTGTATGCCTTTGGCATTGGCTACTTTGAGTGCTTCCATCAGGCTATCTGCAGCTCCCTGTGAGATCGCCGGAGTGATGCCGGTCCAGTGGAACCAATCCACCCCTTCCAGTATTTTTTCCCAGTCAAATGTATGCGCACTGATAGCGGAGAAGGCAGAAGGCAGACGATCGTAGGTTAGTGCCGTAGCGCGGTTCATTGCACCTGCCTCAACAAAATACAATCCGAGACGGCCATTGCCATGTTGAATGAATTGGGTATCTACGCCCAGTTTCCGCAGATTGGCCGTGGCTGCATGCCCCAAAGTATTGTCCGGAAAGGTGGTAACATGAGCGGCAGTATAGCCCCAATGTGCGAGGGCACAGCTTACATTCGCTTCAGCACCGCCGTAGGTAATGTGGAGCGTATCCGTTTGCAGCAGTTTCTTTTTTCCGGGAGGTGTGAGCCTCATCATCACCTCGCCAAACGTTACCAGTTTAGCCATGTGTTAAAGATAGGGTATTTGGAGGAAGTGCCATTGGCGACTGTTCTCATGATCTGGTACATCTGTTCCATAAATCCAACAGGTACTGTTCTTATGCCAGGGTACTGGTACACAGGCATCGGATTTTTAACAGGTAGCTAAAAAAGACGATGAGTACAAAAATTACCGGATGGCTTTTCGCAGGTCTTGTTGCTACATTTCTCGGGGCCTGTAATGATGATGACGACAAAGTAATGTTGGAACAGTCCGACCTTGACTACCTGAACCGCATTACAGAGGCTAATCTGGCGGAGATAGAATGGAGCAAAATTGCAAAGGACAGTGCCACTAATACGGCTGTAGTACTGTATGCCAACCAGATGATCACTGAACACCAGCTTGCACAGGATTCTGTGGATTCCCTTGCAACGGTTTATCAGGCTACACTTACCAGACAAATGGATACCTTCCGTCTGCGGTTGCGGGATACGCTGCGGACTCGCAGGCGTAGTCGTGAGTACGATACGCTCTATATGGGGCTGCAGATAAGGTTGCATGAAGCGCTTATGACGCAATTAATGGCTGCTGCAGCAAACGGCCGACAGGAAGGCGTAAGAACCATGGCAGCCCGACAATTGCAGCATACATACCGGCACAGGGATTCAGCCGTAGCACTAAAAGGCAGACTGTGATCTTTTAAAGAGATGACACAACATTCTTGATGAACCGGGCAGTCCCTGCTGAAAAAAGGGTTAATATGCGGTGTAATTTTTACACGGCATGTACAATAGATGGCTGTTATTGTTTTTACTGGGGATATGCCCGCTGCTGTCACAGTCGCAAGGTACGACCGGAGCAAGCAATCGTTACCGGCTGTACAATGAGGCATCGGGTCTGGGCAGACATACGATTCTTGATATCGCCCGCGATGAAAATGGATTTTACTGGCTGGCTACAGAAAAAGGGATTGTACGTTTTGATGGAGCCAATTTTACCGAGATCAATCCGCCGGAACCCTACACAAATGAACGTGTTCGTTCTCTATATGTGTATGGGAAGTGGCTGTATCTAATGTACCTGCGGGAGGGGTGCGTACGATTAAATTTAGAGAACTACACGTTTGAAACGATTACTAACCTTACCGTAACAGGTGTCATCCATCTGAATGAACAGCGCCTGGTCATTATGGATAATGATGGGAATTTATACGCCAGAGAAAGAGATAAACTGATTCTCAGGCATGCTTTTCAAGCGACCAATGACCATCATCCCATGTTTTTGCAGGACAGCCTTCTATTTGTACATGTATTCGGAAAAGGAATGCAGGCGCTGGATGCCAAGACACTGAAAATCCGGGCGAATCTGGGTTTCCCATCGCTGCATTTTCAATTGAGTTTTTCCCGCTATCCTAATGAGCTCTTTTTTTTGGGGGACCTGAAGATGCACCGCCTTACGAAGGATCTGCAAATGGAGCCGGTGGCAAACCTGAGCAATATTCAGCATGATTTGAGTTACATCCAGCATGATCTCTCAGGTGCTCAGTACCTTATTGACCGAAATAAAATGCTTTTCAAGGTCCGAAATGGAATCGCTACACTTATCCCCCTTTCCGGATTGGAAAATGTAGAGTTACGAAAATTCATCATTCACGATTCCTCCAATATCATCGTGGCAACGAATGTAGGTCTGTTGCATGTTCGAACGGGCTTCTCTCCAATCGAACAATTTTCTGACAACCAGTTTGTGACCTACAAAGAACTCCGCATCCGCAGGAAAATCCTGCCTGTAGGCCCGGACGATCTTATCATGATAGGTCATCCCTTTAATGTCCGGTATACAAAGGGAAAGTTGAACACCCTTTCTACCATGAAAGTATCTGCCTACGATGCTGTTCAAATAGGGAAGGATATATACTACACCACAGAAAATAATGGACTTTTTCGTTATCATCTGGATCGATCCACACAGGAAAAAATTCAGTTGAAAAATCAATGGGCCACACAGGGTATGTACGCGATTGTGTTCAATCCGCATGATTCCCTGTTGGTTATAGGTGGATTCAAAGGATTGTACGTTAAGCCGTTTCAAAACAAAAAAGAACAACTAATCGCTCTTCCCAGTCCGTTCACGTTTATCCAGACCATCATGTACGATACACTGCGACGGCGGTACTGGGTGGGAACGGATAACGGACTGATCTGTCTTGACAATCGCTTCAGGCCGATACACCTCATTCCGAAGCTCAGGGATGGAAGCAGACCGATGGATGTCACGGAACTTATGCTGCACAGTAAATCAGGCAACCTCTGGATCGCCCATCGGTTTGGCGTGGAGGTCATCGATCCGGAAAGCTTTCAACCCATCTTACAACTAAAAAATACGTTTTTCAAAAATCCGATCGTCGCCAGTCTAGTGGAAGACAATAACGGGAATGTGTGGATGTCTACATTCGAAGAGATTATGGCCTACAAACCTCTTAACCGTTCTTTCCTCCGTCTCGGCACAAAAAACAACCTGAGTAACCAGGAGTATAACTTTAAATCATTTGCCAAACTACCCGACGGACGACTGATTTTTGGAGGCGTAACCGGATATGATATTATTGATCCAAAGGCATTTTCCTTCAATCGTTCCTCCGACATAGGTATACTAACCGGATACGATCTTATCACTAAAGAAAAAACCATTTTAAAAGCCGTTCCAAAGACGGATGAGAAGATCAGTTTTGATATTGACAGCGAATCGCTTCGGCTCTACCTATCTGCGAGAAATCAGTTGAACAGTCGAAACTACACGTACGAGTACAAATTCAATAATGACGGATGGAACACGATGAAAGATGCCTCTTATCTGAATATCTACAAACTGGATCCAGGCCGATACACCCTTCAGTTCAGGGCATTTGATGAATATGGCAGTCTTATTACATTTAAACCGATTGAGATAAATGCCACGGTCGTATTTTATAAGAATCGGTATTTCATCTGGTCGCTTTTTCTTCTTACGATTGCATTGATCGTATTGGTTGTACTCAATGAGATCAGGCGAAAATATCGGGAAAATCAGTTGAAAGAACAGATCTCGATGGATCTGCACGATGAGGTAGGAACCATTCTCACACGAGCACTTATGACTGCCCAGTCAACAGGTATATCTCAAAAAGATGAACGCCTGAGTAGTTATCTCAGCGAAGCACTGTATAGCCTGAGAGTGTACATCAACACCATGAATAAATCAACTTTTTCACTATACCAGCTGGCTGATGAACTGAGGGAAATGATTCACCAGACCTTTGCACATACTAGTTTTGAGGTCAATCCGGATATACATATCCAATCTGAAAAACTGATCAGCAGCGAGAAATACCGTGACATGAAATTATGTCTCTATGAAATTCTCAATAACATTCTGAAACATGCCCATGCATCAACTATTGACATTCGGATGGACGATACAAGTCAACATGTCCGCTTCATCATCAAAGACAATGGCTTACTAACCCAAATTGATAAACTGGACAATAAAGGAAATGGTGTTCGAAATATCCGAAAAAGGCTGAAAAAACATGGAGGTATTGCCTCTTTTACGTTATCCGAAAATGGTCATGGCCTTTTGGTATCCATGATTTGTCCACTTTAATAAACAACTGTCATGCAACAAGTAGTAATTGTAGAAGATGATCATATTCTGGGGGAGATCCTGCGTGAACGCGTGAATGCTATCAGTGGCTTTCACTGTAGTCATGTTTTTGAAGGACCGCTCAGCTTTCTTGTTCG
>CANHUD010000240.1 GCA_947463665.1 Sphingobacteriales bacterium | reverse complement strand
TTTCTTTGAAGGATTCGGCAGACCGATTCTGGAAGCCATGCAAAGCAGCACGCCGGTCATCTGCTCAGAAACGGGTGCCTTACCGGAAATTGCGGCCGACGCAGCCGTTTACGTATCACCGGAAGATCCCGAAGCCATCGGGAAAGCAATGGGCCTCCTGTATAAAGATGAGCATTACCGGGCCCAGCTCATCCGGAATGGCCGGAACAGGGCAGCATTTTTTAACAGGGATGCCGGAAGCGGGAAACTTGCGGAAATCCTGGAATCCGTATCCTGAAAGCCGGCAGATATGGGGTTTTAAGGAATAATCATACTTTTGTACGATATTGCAACGAATGAATTACAATACATCCAGAAATCATATTGTCATAAAGGAATATGGCCGATATATCCAGAATATGGTGGACCATATTATCACCATTGAAGATCCGGAAAAGCGGCAGGCCCAGACAATGGGGGTGATCGAACTGATGGGGTTTCTGAACCCGCACCTGAAAACAGTAGAAGATTACAAACACAAATTGTGGGATCATCTGTTTCTGATCTCCGATTTCAAACTGGATGTCAAAAGTCCTTATCCCATCCCCACAAGGGAAACACTGACAGCCAAACCCGCTCCGCTCCCCTATCCCAAACGCCATCCGCGCTTTTCACATCTGGGCAAACACCTGGAACTGATCATCAATAAAGCGATAAACGAAGAAAACCCGGAGAAAAAAATCGGTTTTACCAATTCCATCGCCTATTATATGAAGCTGGCCTACAGCAACTGGCACAAAGAACTGGTGCACGACGATGCCATCCGGGGTGAGTTATCCACCCTCACCAAAGGCCAGCTTGCATTCACCGACAATACTCCATTCGTTAAAGTCTATCGCGAACGCGAGCGGGAAGATCGCTACGGAAAACGTGGCAAAACAGGCTTCCAGAACAGGGGCGGGAACGGAAACCGTCCGCCTAACAAGAATCGGGGCCCACAGCAGAAATTCAACAAGAAACGGTTCAAATAAACCGGACTATGCATTCGTTTGAAGTTACCGGTGGGAAAAAACTGAGTGGTTCCATCACCCCGCAGGGGGCGAAGAACGAAGCCCTGCAAATCATCAGCGCTGTATTGCTCACGCCTGAACCCATGGAAATCCGCAATATTCCGGATATCCTGGATGTGAACCTCCTGATCGAACTGCTGGGCGATATGGGCGTGAAGATCAACCGCCTCTCCCGTGATACCTGCATATTCCAGGCAGATGATCTGAACATAGACTATCTCCACAGCGATGCTTTCCGCCAGAAAAGCGGACGGCTGCGCGGTTCCGTTATGACGGCAGGACCGCTGCTGGCACGCTTCCGCAAAGCCTTTATACCCAAACCCGGTGGAGATAAAATCGGCCGGAGGCGACTCGACACGCACATCATCGGTTTCGAAAAACTGGGCGTAGAATTCAATTACCATCCGGAAGATGGATTCTTCCACCTGGAAGCAAAAAACCTGAAAGGTACCTATCTGTTGCTGGATGAGCCCTCGGTTACCGGCACTGCCAATCTGATCATGGCAGCCGCCATGGCGGAAGGCAGAACCACCCTGTACAATGCGGCCTGTGAGCCCTATATACAACAGCTTTGCGCCATGCTCATCCGAATGGGCGCAAAGATCAGCGGCATCGGCTCCAACCTCCTGCACATCGATGGGGTTCCCTATCTTGGCGGCACCACCCATACGATGCTGCCGGATATGATCGAGATCGGCTCGTTCATCGGACTGGCAGCAATGACGCAAAGTGAACTGACCATCCGCAATGCCCGGGTGGATATGCTGGGCGTGATCCCCGATAAATTCAGACAACTGGGCATTGAACTGGAATTCAGGGGCGATGATATCTTCATCCCCCAACAGGATGTGTATGAGATTCAAACCTTCATCGACGGATCGGTCATGACCATCTACGATCATCCCTGGCCCGGCTTCACCCCCGACCTGCTGAGCATCGTGCTGGTAGTGGCCACACAGGCCAGAGGCTCTGTGCTCATCCATCAGAAAATGTTTGAAAGCCGTCTATTCTTCGTAGACAAGCTGATCGATATGGGTGCCCGCATCATCCTCTGCGACCCGCACCGCGCTGCTGTCATCGGCCTGGAAAGAGAACAGAAACTGAGGGGCATCACGATGAGCAGCCCGGATATCCGTGCCGGTGTTTCGCTGCTGATCGCCGCCCTCAGCGCTGAAGGAAAAAGCATTATTCAAAACATTGAACAGATCGACCGCGGTTACCAGCAGATCGATGAACGACTCCGGGCACTCGGTGCCGATATCGTGCGTATATAATCAGAAATCCTGCACCTAACTCATGAAACTGATCATTCTCACCGCCCCTTCCGGAGCCGGAAAAACGTCCATCACCCGCCATCTGATGCAGACCTTTCCCGGACAACTGGCCTTCTCCATCTCCGCAGCTACCCGTGCCCCCAGAGGCACCGAAAAAGACGGCGTAGAATATTATTTTCTCACAGAAGCGGCCTTCCGGGAAAAAATCAACGAAGATGCCTTCGTAGAATGGGAAATGGTCTACGAAGGAAAATATTACGGCACCCTACGGTCTGAACTGCAACGCATCCGCGATGAAGGGAAAGTGCCGGTACTGGATATCGATGTGAAAGGAGCCGTACATGTGCAAAAACAATTCCCCGGACAGGTACTGTCGCTCTTCATCCAGCCACCATCGATCGAAGAATTGCGGCGAAGACTGCTTTCCAGAGGAACAGAAACGGAAGAATCACTCCATGCCCGCCTCAGCAAAGCCGAATTTGAACTCAGCTTCCGCGATCAGTTCACACATGTTGTGGTGAATGATCAACTCAACAAAGCCTGTGCGGAAGCCGAAAGCATCGTCAGGGCCTATCTTTCAGACGAAACACATCTGTAACTGCTTTCTGAAAACGCCGCTTCTGAAGCTTCCGTCATTATCCCTTCAATTCCCTTAAATTTGCTTTTCAATTTACCACCGTGGCCGGGACAGAAACTGGAAGGAAATCATTTTTCAAAAAGATACGCGGACAGGAAACGGAAGAAGCAGAAATGAGCTTCATCGATCACCTGGAAGCACTGCGCTGGCATATCATGCGCTCGCTGCTGGCCGTTCTTTTTTCCGCAATCATATTCTTCATTTTCATCGACTGGATATTCGACAATGTGATCATGGGGCCTACCCGGAATGATTTCATTTCTTACCGCCTTCTCTGTTCGCTAAGTCATACCCTGGGCATGGGCGATTCCCTCTGCATGCCTCCCATGACGCTGAATCTACAGGTAACCAGTGTGAGCGGAACGTTCATGTCGAGCATCACCATCGCTTTTGCGGGCGGTGTTCTGGCTGCTCTGCCCTATGTGTTGTGGGAGATCTGGAAATTCGTGAAACCAGCCCTTCATCCCGGTGAACTCAAATACACACGGGGTGTCATCTTCTGGATTTCTTTTTTCTTCTTCGTAGGTGCAGGTTTCGGTTATTTCCTGCTGGCACCTTTCACCTTTAATTTCCTGGCGAATTATAAAATCGGTACGGAAGGTATTCTGGAATACCGGCCAATGCTGAGTGATTACCTTGAAAGCCTGATTGATATTACAATGGGAGCCGGACTGGCCTTTGAACTGCCGATGGCCAGCTGGGTGTTGTCGAAAATGGGACTGATTACTCCCGGATTCCTGCGCACCTACCGCAAATATGCCTATGTAGGCCTGCTGGTGGTTGCTGCCATAATCACCCCTTCACCCGATTGGGGAAGCCAGATGATTGTGGTGATCCCACTGGTTATGCTCTATGAGTTGTCGATCCTGATCTCTGCCCGCGTAAGCCGTAACCAGCAGAAAAAATGGGAAGAATGGCAGTAACAGAAACCCAATCTCCTGATCTAAACCTATTCGTATGAATCATTCTCCCTTCAACCTTTTTGCACCGATCGGTATTGGATCCGACCATGCCGGATTTGAATATAAAGAAGCACTGATCCAGTACCTGCAGGGCAAAGGACTGAATGTGCAGGATTTCGGTCCGCACTCTCAGGATTCCGTTGATTATCCGGATTATGCCCATCCGCTTGCTGAAGCTGTTGAAAAAGGAGAATGCAGTTTTGGTATCCTGCTCTGCGGATCTGCCAACGGTGTAGCCATGACCGCCAATAAACACCAGGGCATACGCGCCGCCATCTGCTGGAACCAGTCGATCGTGGAACTTGCCCGCAAACACAACAACGCCAACGTGTTGTGCATCCCCGCCCGCTTTGTTTCACTGGAAGTGGCCATGCACATGGTGGATGATTTTATGCTTACCGACTTCGAGGGTGGCCGGCATGCCAACCGCGTGAATAAGATCGGTTGCGCGTAACCATTTCGCCATTTA
>CANHUD010000239.1 GCA_947463665.1 Sphingobacteriales bacterium | reverse complement strand
GGTTTCAGGCTATCGGGGATGAAATAGTTGCGTGCGGCTGTTATGAGTTCACGTTCCCACATCACATAGATGGCTGCGGTTTTGCTGTTTTTGTCCAACTTGTAATCCCATGTGCTCAGTAGATCTGCGGCTTTGCGTTCGGTTTCATCGGTGAAGGAGATATTGTTGAGTAAGGGAACCAGTTGTCTGGCGGGGATCGACAGATAATCATGCTGGAGATCGGCCATATCCTTTATGGTTAGTTCTTTTCCACTTGCCAGTACTTCACGGATGCGCTGGCCGCGGTAGGGGTCTGACCAGGAGGAGCCTGTTTGTTGCGGATAGGGGTAGTCTGTTGGTGTTACCTGTTCATTTGCTGTGGCCAGAAAACCTGATGCCGGGTTGAGTGCATGTGGTCTTTGTGCAATGGGGAAGAATCCCTGCCAGTCGAACCGGCCATCGCCCGGAACGGGTATATAACCGCTGTGGTTAGGTCTGACCGGCTGGATACCCGCCACCTGCCAGCCGGTATTGCGTTTTTTATCGGCCCAAATCATATTTTCTCCGGGCATGTGGTTAAAGGAGCAGGCCTTTCGGAAATCTTCCCAGTTTTTGGCCTGGTCCATCCGCAGCGAGGCCAGGTAAGGCGCGCCGCCTGGTTCCAGCCAGCCACAGCGGAGGGCATAAGCTTTGTTTGCCTTTCGGTCGGTGAATGTGACCGGACCGTGTACGGTAAACCGGTGGGTGACGATTTCGCCGGGTGCGTTTTTCACGCGGATGGTGTCTTTGATGGTGGTCATCGGCACCCAGTTTCCTTTGTACGAATAGAGTTCCGGTTTGGAGGGATGGATATCGTACACATAGAGATCTTCTGCATCGGTTTCGGCGATGGTGAGGCCCCAGGCGCCGAATTGGTTGTGGCCGATGGAAACGCCGGGGATGGTGGGTTCACCGGCGCCGATCACGTTCCAGCCCGGGGCAACGAGGTGGACGAGGTAGCGGAGGGAGGGCAGGGCGATTTTTCGGTGCGGGTCATTGGCGAGGAGGGGGTAGCCGGAGGCGGATTTTTGGGCGCTGACGATCCAGTTGTTGCTCCCATCGAAAGACGCCTGCGGGTCGAGAGAGGCGAGGTCATCGGAGGTATTCGAGAAATTCAGTTCTTTTTTGAATGCATTGTAGATGCCGAGGATATCCTGATCGAACATGGCTTTAGTGAAAGATGGATCGAGGGTCAGATCCGGCGTGCGGGGATGAAACCAGAACAGGTCCTGAACCGTTTGGGGGTTGCTTCTCAGAACGGCGCGGGCGAAGTTCAGTTCCTGGTTGGCGTTGTACATGATGGATGCATGTCGGGATATCACCACTTCCGGAGTCCAGTATTCCGGCTGGAGGTTGAGTTTTTTGAATACATCCGGCAGTAATTCCGGATGTTGCCGCACTTCGCGGATGCGGGCGTTGATGCCGTCTGTGAAGGCGAGGATGATTTCTTTACCCTGCGGGTGATAGTGTTCCCATTCCTGTTGGAAGTTTCCGCGGAAGCGGAAGAGGCGGGCGCCGATGTCGCGCTTCAGTTCCTTGGGCCCAAGGATTTCAGCGGCCGTTCCTGTGGCCTGGCGCCGCCAGGTTTCAAACTGGAAGAGCCGGTCTTTTGCGGCGCAGTATCCCTGTGCGAAGAACAGGTCGTGCTGGTTTTTTGCATAGATATGGTTGATGCCCCATTCATCGCGGAGCACTTCTACCGGGGCTTTCAGGCCCGGGAGTTGGAGTGTATGGTTTTCCTGTGCGGGGAGGAGGGTATGCAGGAGCAGGCATAGGAGGGCGAGAGAATGCTTCATAGGAATGAAAATAGGCAATTCCTGCCCGACCTCCAAGGTTGGGGTAACCTGTTAAACTCATTACAAAATGGATGAGTGGTTGCGTATGTGTGGAGAATAAAAATATTTTTGATCCCCAAAACCAACTGACTTGAAAAAATTCTTTTGTGGGAAAGGCATCGTGCATCTGTTGTTTTTCTTTCTCTCTCTTCAGGCTTTCGCTTCTTCAGACACGTCTATTCTTCGCATAACCGGATCGGTTAGAGATACCATTGAGCAGAAGCCACTTTCCAAAGCAAGCATCTTGTTATTGTCTGCAAGTGATTCGATCCTTGTAGCAGCTGTGCGCTCCGATGATCAGGGTCGTTTTGTATTGAACGCATCGGCCGGTACGGCCTATACCCTGCTTATCAGTTATCCGAAATATACCGACCGGGTAGAGGATATTCCGGCTACCACCCGCTCTGTTATGGAGCTGGGAACGGTGGCGCTTAATACAAAGGCTTTTGTGATGAAGGAGATCATCATCCGGAATACCTCACCTATTCGAATAAAGGGAGATACTACAGAGCTTATTGCTGATAGTTTCAAGGTATCGCCCAATGCAGATGTACAGGAGTTGTTGCGCCGGATGCCGGGTTTTCAGATCAATGCAAAAGGGGAGATCATTGCACAGGGACAAAAAGTGCAGAAGGTATTTGTGGATGGCGAAGAGTTTTTCAGTGATGACCCGGCGGTGGTGACCAAGAATCTGCGGGCCGATGCCATTGAGCGGGTGCAGGTGTACGACCGGAAATCGGATCAGGCGGCGTTTACGGGTATTGATGACGGCGTTAAAGAAAAAACGCTGAATCTGAAACTCAAGGAATCCGCGAAGAATGGGTATTTCGGAAAAGCAGAGATGGGATCCAATGCGAACCAGTACCAACAGGGAAAGCTGATGGGAAATGTGTTTAAGGGAAAACGAAAAATGGCTGCGTATGCCACAACCAATAACAGCCAGTTTGAAGGACTGAACTGGGAGGAAACCCGGAATTTCAGCGATGGAGGCAATACGTCGATGGAGATGACGGATGGTGGCGGTATTGCGATCACCTGGAATTCTGATGATGATTACAGTGAGAATAAAGGACTGCCTTTGCAACAGACTGCCGGGGCGTTTTATGGAAACAAATGGAAGGGCTTCACCACCGGTACCGGTGCGCAATACCAGCGGATACGTATGAATGTGGAGAGTCAGGGGTTATCTACTACTATCCTACCGGATTATTCGCTCGATAATCTTAGCAGCGGCTCGCAGGTGCAAAACAAAGAAAGATATAAGGTCAATACCAAGAATGAATGGGGAACAGACTCCACCGGATTGTTTAAACTTTCTCTGACAGGTTCCAAGACTACACGTTCTTCCGCCAGCGGGAACACAAGCTTCACTACACGTGATGGGATCAACGTAAATGCATCCAGCAGAACAACCGTTTCTCATCAGGATGATCAAAAAGTGGACGGAAACCTTAGCTATCGGAAAAAGTTATCTAAGACAGGCCGTAGTATTTCCGCCGATGTTTCGATGCAGCTTAATGAACAGGCGTCTGATGGAACGCTCAATGCTACCAATACATTTTATCAATCCAATGGGTCACTGTTTCGGACCGATCTGATCGATCAGTTGAAGGATGGCCAGCAGACCGGAACAACCTCTTCGGCCAGTATCGTGTACACCGAACCGCTGAGTAAAAAATCGTTTCTTCTTTTTAAATACAATCTGGGAATCGGAACAAATGAAGCAGAACGAAATACCTATGGCAAAACAGGTGCCGGTGCGTATGATGCGCTGGTGGATTCCCTGAGCAATCATTTTCGGTTCAACAACTATTCGAACAGCGGTGCTCTGCATTATCGGTTTACCGGTAAGAAACTGACCATGACCATCGGTTCAGGAGTTGGACGAGTGAAGTACCAGTCGAACGATCTGGAAACACTCACCAGCCGCTCCACACGGTTTACCAATATTTTACCTACAGCCTCGGTAAAATATCAGTTCAAGGCACAACGATCGCTGAACATCAATTACAATGGAACGCCCCAGAATCCTACACTGCAGCAGATCCAGCCGTTGATCGATAATGCGGATCCGCTGAATCTTCAGATCGGTAATGCGGCATTGCGACAGGCATTCCGGAATGAAATGCGGATCACGTTTCAGGATTACCGGATGTCGGAAGACAGAAGTATCTATGCAACAGCCTCTTTCAACAATTTGCTGAATGGAATCACCAGCAGCAGCACCATCGATAATTTTGGAAAGCGATTGTCGCAGTTCGTGAATGCCAACGGTAATTATTCGTATGATATGCGATTGGTTTTCGATCGGAAGATCGTTAAAGATTTAAGCGGAGGGATCGAACTGGAAACCAATGGGAACCGCAGCATTAATTTTATCAATGGACAGCGGAATGTGAACGACTATTCTGTTCGGAGAGTATCGGTCAATTTTGGACATTGGAGCGATTCCTGGCTGAGTTTTTATGGTTCGATCCGTTTTGGAAAAACCACTACCCGATCATCGTTGCGTGCGGATATGAACAACTCATTTAATACCATCTCCGG
>CANHUD010000238.1 GCA_947463665.1 Sphingobacteriales bacterium | reverse complement strand
GGATCAGGTAATTGGTTTATAGCTTCAGTATGCCCATCTTTCAAAATGCGGCTCATAATTTGTTCGGCGCTGGTTTGTCCGCCGCTCTGGCCAAACAGACTGTTCCCGGTCACCAATTCATACACCATTACCCCGAAACTCCACAAGTCCACATTGGTACTAATTTTTCCGTTGATCCCGTATTTCTCGGGATTGAATTGTTCCGGGGCCATATACTCGATAGTGCCAATGAGAACAGAGGAGGAAGTGGAACTGGCATCCAGCACTTTACTGATGCCAAAATCTGTAATTTTTGCTACCGGCCCTTCTGCTGAGTTTTTTATGAGGATGTTCTGTGTTTTCAAATCACGGTGAACGATATTGTTTTTATGCAGAAAGGAAAGCCCCTGCAATACATCCCGCAATAATGGGATCAGATAGGCGGGATTTCGATGAAGGTATGTTTTCAAATCCCCACCATCGAGGTATTCAATCACCCCTACTTCAGTAACATCTTTTTCGCCATGAAAATTTATGCTTTCCAGCAGTGCAGCATCGTAGTACCTGCAGAGGTTAGGGTGTTCCAACTGTATGGCCTTACTGATTTCTTTGATAAGTGTATGCTGCTTATCGCCCTGTGGATTGATGAAGAATTTGAGCGCCACCGTCCGGTCCAGCAGAGTATCGGTAGCCCTGTACACCCGTGCAAATCCACCCCGGCCAAGCAGATCATTGGAAGGATTGTATTGGTAACGTTGTTTAAAATCCATTTTTTATGAGAAGAATTATATAAAAATAAAATAAAGATTAGAGGTTAGAGATTAGAGATTAACCTCTAACCTCTAATCTTTAACCTCTAATTTCCGTTTTTTTCTCCTGATTTTATGGTGAAATCACCTTTCTGGTTCAGAAAAGAAAGAGAAATTTTACACCATGGAAAAATCAATTCTGGTATCAAAATCGCTGGAGTTCTCTTTTGAGATCCTAGCAATATGTAAAATCCTTAAACAGCAGAATCAGTGGGTGATTGCGGATCAACTCCTGAAATCAGCCACATCTATTGGTGCGAATATATTTGAGTCCAAAGCTGCAGAAAGCAGAAAAGATTTCATTCACAAATTGAGCATAGCGAATAAAGAAGCATGGGAAACTGCTTACTGGCTGAAAATTACCGGGGCTGTTATTGAACTGCCTCCTGAAATAGAAGCAAAAAGAGCAGATATCCACCGGATGATAAATAAAAGTATCAGCACTTCGAAAAAAACGGAATTAGAGATAAAAGAGGTTAGAGGTTAGAGATTAGAGGTTAGAGGTTAGAGGTTAGAGATTAATCTCTATTCTCTAATCTTTAATCTCTAAAAACTTCCTAAACGATTCTCGATCTACCACCATTCCTTCTGCTCCGTAAGTTTCAAGAAAAGTAGTGGGAATGCGGTCTCTACCGGTTTTCTTCCATTTGAATTCAAATGCCCGGATCTTTCCGTCTCGCTCTTCGATGAAATCCACCTCTTGTTTTTGTTTATTTCTCCAGAAATAATTGTTAGCATAGAGGCGATGATATGCCTGCATTTTGATTCGTTCAGCAATTAGAAAATTTTCCCATAGTGCCCCCTTATCCGTGCGAAGATCAATCGGATTGAGGTTATTGATGATCATATTCCGGATGCCGTTATCGTAGAAATAGATTTTCCGATTCGTTTTGATCTCATTTCTCAGGTTGCGACTGAAACTACCCAATCGGTATACGATGTACGCCTGCTCCAATAGATCGATGTATCGTGCTACTGTTCCCTTATCTATTTCCAGTAAATTCGACAATTCATTGTATGAAACCTCACTTCCAACCTGCAAGGCCAGCGCTTTCAGTAATTTATCCAGCATCTCCGGCTTCCGAAGACCGATAAACGACAATACATCTTTGTAGAGATAACTGGAAACCAGTTGGTTGAGCACTTCCCGATGATCGGAGCGATTGTTAATAACATCCGGATACATCCCATATATTAACCGCTCCTCCAATTGAAAGGATGCCTCCGTAAAACCAACATGCAACTCAAATTCTTCCCAGCTTATCGGGTACAGATGATACTCGAATTTTCTTCCTGTCAATGGCTCTTGGGTGGATTGATTGATCTCTAAAGCAGAAGATCCGCTGACCAGCAACTGAACATGTGGGAACTGATCTGTGATGAGCTTAAGGGTGATCCCAATTTCTGAAATACGCTGCGCCTCATCAATAAACACAATCGTATGCCGGCCAATGATACGTTCAAGTGTTGAAACCGTAACCCCATCTAACAGTAATCGAACTGCCGGATCGTCACCATTAAGAAACAAATGAGGCCTATCCTTCAATAACGATCGAATAAGAGTGGTCTTCCCCACCTGCCGCGGACCCAATAAAATGACCGCTTTGCCTTTAAAAAGCTTCCGCTCGAGAGTCTCAGAAAGGGTTCTACGTATCATAATCACCAAATTTATATACTTTTTGGTGATTATAAACGCTAAAAAGAAAGCTTTTTAGAGATTAGAGGGTAGAGACTAGAGATTAATCTCTAATCTCTAGTCTCTATTCTCTTCCCTCAATACTCTTTCCTTCACGTTTTTCCCCCAATAATACCCTCCTATCCCACCTCCGGCGGGCACTACCCGATGACAGGGAATGAAATAGGCGATGGGGTTGCGGCCAATAGCGGTACCTACAGCCCGAACGGCCCGTGGTCTAGCAATGGCTTTGGCAATAGCTGCATAACTGGTCAGGCGCCCTGAAGGAATCTGCATGAGCGCTTGCCAAACGGCTGTCTGAAAAGGAGTTCCCTGCACACAAAGCCGGTAACCGGCAGACGGCCAGTTGCCGTGAAAAATACCGGCAAGAGGAGCGTATAGTCCGGGAGAATGGGTAAATCCTACAGAAGGAAAGCGCTTCTGAAGTTCAGAAAGAGATGAAGTATCCGAATCTCCCAACGAAACACAAACAATCTGCTTCCCCACGCCTGCCACCAGTAACCTGCCAAATGGTGCATCGATCCAGTCATATTGCGGAATACCAGCCGCCAGTAACTGATCTGTATCCGTTACCAACAAAGAGAGTCGACCTTTCGTCCAGTCTTCCGAAGAGGCCGGATCCACGGGTTCATACAATGCCCCATTGGTGGATAACAATGCTGTCTGCATGCTCAGATATTAAAACGAATGCGATCAATTGCCCAGTGGCAATATCCGATTCATGAATTCAAGATAGGAGGGAATGGAAAAGCGATCTAAAAAGGTCTGTCGACCACCATCCGCTATCCGCTGGACTTCCTCCCGATGCTCCATCAGGTATTGAAGTCGTTCTGTGATCGCTGCACGGGTTGGGTCAATCTGTAAACAATCAACGCCATCTTTCAGGTAATAAGAGAGTCCCGTAGCCCTGCTGATGATCAGGCAACGTTCTTTCATCATAACCTCAATGCCAACGGTCACCAGATTATCCGAATAGGAAGGTATGATAAACACATCATTCCGTTCCAGAAACGCATCCACTTTGTCGTAATCTAAAAATCCAATAAACGATACGAGACCTTCCGCATCCAACTGCTTTAACTCCTGCTCGTAATGCCCCCTTCCCGCAAACTCGAATGCTATCGAGTTGCCATAGGTCTGCTTCAATTCTCTAACTGCCTCCAGCAGAATATCCATTCCCTTCGATTGATCCAGTCGGCCCAGATAACCCACCCGAAGCGGACCAGCATGGTCAATCTTACTTCCGCTATACCGGTCTTTCAACGGCGTAATGTGCTCTATCCCGTTGTTCAGACCATAAAAATTCACATAATCCGTGTAGGCCAAATGGGAAGTAGGAAGAACATGGTCGCAGAAAATCCTGTAAAAAATACGCTTACGAAGGGTCAGCACACGAAAAAGCAGCCGCTTAATCAAAAGATTTCCGCGAGCCGTAAGATCCGTCGATACCTGACTCGATAAGGTATGATAATACATATACGTGCGGGTACGTCCGAATGAAAGCAGTTTCGAAAGCACCGCCACCAGATTGCTGCCGGAAAAATGAGCTACAACGATGTCTGGCCGGAACGTCAGCAACAGCCGGATCACCAGCCAGAGATCGCTGGGTCGGTACGTTGGCCTTTTGTAGGTTGACCAGCATTGAACCTTCAATCGCTCATTTATCTGTTTCGGAACGGTGTGATAAGGACGATGGCTCAGAAACAACACATCATGGCCTTTTGCCGACAAATCATTTGCCAGATGATAACTCATCGCAGCAAATGAATCCTCCGTGTAATTATGTAAAATCAGTATCTTCTTCATAGGCAAACATGTTTTATTATTCTCTGTAATTCAACGCCGGTGGCCGATCGCCCAACAGGGCCTTATACTGGTAAGATCCAAGCCTCTGTTTAAATTCCTGCTTCGCCGCCTC
>CANHUD010000237.1 GCA_947463665.1 Sphingobacteriales bacterium | reverse complement strand
CTGGATGGAAGATTCATGTTCTCTGACATCACATCGGCTACCTGCAACACCCTCCCCCCGGTGATTCTTTATCCCAATCCGGTGAACCAGGAACTGCAGGTGTCCAACATCCCCAAAGGCATCACGCTCTCGATTTACAACGTACAGGGTATGTTGCTGAGAAAGACTACCAGCACGCAACACACGCTGCGGATACCGGTGGCAGATCTGCCTTCCGGCACTTACCTGCTGCAGTGGTTCGAAAATGGCAAATCAGAGAGCCGGAAATTCCTGATCCAGCGTTGATCATTACAACATAAAAAAAGGGTTAGCCAAAAGCTAACCCTTTTTGTTAGTACGATAACTTACTTATAAAACTGAAGCCCGCTATCATTCATGGCAAAGCCACCGCCAGCTGCCAGTCGGTACATCTCCGACCCCGCCAGTAACACCGGCCCATACCCATGCGCGGCAAATACATTCACCGGGCGGTGGTAATAAAATGCCGGATCAAAGGCCATGCCGGTACCTACACAGGTACCTTCTACCTGCCCGTTAGCGCTGATCTTTGTCCGCACGGCCGACCACGCGAGGGCAGCAACCGGTGCATGCGCCCGGGGATCGAGCCAGCCTTCATTGCATCCACGCGCAATGGCATAAGCATAAATCGCGGTACAGGAAGTCTCCAGATAAGAATCCGGCCTGTCGAGCAGCTGGTGCCAGAAACCGGTCCCATCCTGGTACCGCAGCAGCCCCTGCACATGTGTCCGATACATATTTAACACGCTGGCACGACCCGGATAATCCGCAGGCAGTGCATCCAACACCTCCGTTAAGGTTAGTAAAGCCCATCCGTTGGCACGGCCCCAGTGATAGGCCGGATGTGGCTCCATACCTTCTACCCAGCCATGCATGAACAGACCTTTTTCTTTCACGAACATCCGCTTATGATAAGCTTCCAGCTGGAAAACAACTTCATCATAAAACTTTTTATCGCCGGTGAGTTTTCCCATCTGTACCAGCGCGGGCAGCGCCATGTAGAGATCATCAAGCCATAAGGTATTCTTATGCGGTCGGTTGCGTGCGATGGTACGATCGGGCAACCGGTATTCTTTTGTGAAAATATAATCAATGTACACACCGATCTGCTCATCCAATCGGGAACTGATTCCTTTCCGTTTGGCCTTGATCATGGCAGCAGCAATAGCGCCGGCATCGTCCAGCGCATGCGGCTCTGCCGGCTGGTGAAACGGGTAGGTGCGGGATGATCCAAATGTCCCTTTCTTCGCCAGCTCCCGGAACACAGGTGTCCATTCGGTAAGAAACTCTATGCGGCTTTTCACATATCCCTTGTAGCGATCCTCTTTCAGGATATCGGCAGCCGATAACAACGCGCTGTATACCACCCCCCATTCGTAACTGGTGAGCCGGAAATCACCCGGACGAATCCGCGTATCGGCATTCACCTGTTGCCGGTTCACCACCGGCCGGCCTGATTTTCCATCTTCCAGTACGGCGGGTGTAACGGCATCCAGATACCGGAAAATTCTATCTATTGTCTGTCGGATTTCTGCCGTATCGGGTACTCCATACGCCACCGGATAATCCGGCTGCAGGGCATGCAGGGGAGCGGTCACATCGTTTTTCACCTGGGCTGAAACCGCTACAAAGGCAGTTAGCTGGAACAGCAGGAAAAGCAATCGTTTCATGAAGCTGGGTTTGTCTGCAAACTAACGGAATTCCTTTTTACCACCCATCCTTTGCCGTACGGATAAAATAGTTTCAGTATTTAGGCATGTTCAAAAAAATGAAAATCGTTACCTTAACAGCAAACAACTGCCATTGAAAAAGGTAACGCTTCACACTGCCGCCACCGCGGCAGCGATTCTTTCTCTGCTGATCAGTCTCTTTTTTCTTATTTCGGGGAACATTCCCGGCTCCGGCCCCTTCACCATCGCCTTCTTTCTTTTCCTGGCGCTGGCTTTCCGCGGCAACGAATCGCTCAAAGGCTATGCATACACCATTCTCATCTTCGCCGCTGTTACTACGGCCCTTCACTATCCGCAACATTTTATCCAGTGGGGCGATTTCAAGCTGAAAGGGCTCATAGTACCGCTTCTACAAATTATCATGTTTGGGATGGGCACATCCATGAGTGTGGATGATTTCGTGGCCGTGGTCAAAAACCCCAAAGGCGTAGCCATCGGGGTGGCCAGCCAGTTCATCATCATGCCCACCCTCGGTTTTTTCCTGTCCGGCCTCAGTGGCCTACCCCCGGAAATCGCCGCCGGTATCATTCTCGTAGGGTGCTCTCCAAGCGGGTTAGCATCTAATGTAATGGCTTATCTGGCGAAAGCCAATCTGGCCTTATCGCTCACCATCACGTCCATCACCACGCTCATCGCGCCATTCATCACACCGGTGCTGATGAAATTCCTCGCCGGCTCCATGATCCAGATCAATGTGGTCAATATGATGATCGAGATCTCTAAAATCATCATCCTGCCCATCGGGCTCGGACTGATCTTCAATAAACTCACCGCCGGAAAAGCGGAATGGCTGAAGAAAATGATGCCGCTGCTCTCCATGGCAGGTATCGCCATGATCATTGTGGTGATCACAGCAGCGGGGCGCGACAGTCTCCTGACGATCGGCCCGATCCTCATTGTTATTGTACTCGTCCACAATACCTCCGGCTATCTGCTGGGTTACTGGTCGGCCAGGCTCTTCCGTATGCCGGAAAGCGATTGCCGTACGGTAGCCATCGAAGTAGGCCTCCAAAACGCCGGTCTCGCCTCCGGCATTGCCCAGAAACTGGGGATGATCGCCACTCTGGGACTGGCCGCCGGAGTATTCGGACCGCTGATGAACATCACCGGTTCCCTCCTCGCCTCTTACTGGCATAAACGTTCACCGGAAACTGAAGCGTCATGAATATGAGATCCACGGTCCTTGCCCTGATCACCCTGGTGATCGCGTCTTCCGCTTTTGTAACGGCCTATCGGCCGCTACCCAAAAAACTGGTGGATAAACTGGTGGTACCCGCCGGTTTTCAGACCATAGTGGTGGTAGATAGCCTCCCGGGTCTGGCCCGCCACCTGGCTGTCAATGACAACGGGGATATCTATGTTAAAGGACGCCGCATGCAGGAAAACGGCATCAACTATGCCCTCCGCGATACCAATGGAGATGGCAGAGCCGATAGCATCGTCAACTTCGGAACCTTCCGCAACGAAGGGGCCTACTCCACCGAAATGCGCATCCATAACGGATATCTCTATACCAGCTCGGAAACCTTTGTGTACCGATACAAACTCAAACCGGGAGAACTGGTGCCCTCCGCAGAACCGGAGATCATCGTACAGGATGGCGGCGGGCCGCGGGAACACGATGGCAAACCCATTGCATTCGACGACCAGGGCTATATCTACGTTCCGTTCGGCGGCCCCTCCGATGCCTGTCAGGAAAAAAACCGCGCGCCGAATTCCCCTGGCATGAAACCCTGTCCCCTGTTGGATTCAAACGCCGGCATCTGGAAATTCAGGGCCGATGTTCAGAACCAGTACCGCACCACCCACGGAAAACGCGTGGCCACCGGCCTTCGCAGCATCGTGGGCATGGAATGGAATCCCCGCGATAAATCGCTTTATGTAGTGGCCCACGGCCGCGATAATCTTAATGCCTCCTGGCCACAGTATTACAGCGACTGGGACAATGCGGTGCTGCCGGCAGAAGCCTTCTACCGCCTCCCGGAAGGAGCCGATGCCGGATGGCCCTACTACTATTACGATCAGATCCGCGGCAAACTCATGCTCGGCCCGGAATACGGTGGCGATGGCACCAAGGTCTGCACCGATACGAAAATCGTAAAACCAACGGTGGCCTTCCCCGGTCATTATGCCCCGAACGATGTATTATTCTACCGCGGCAACCAGTTCCCGGAACGCTACCGGAACGGTGCCTTCGTGGCCTTCCACGGTTCCACCATCCGGGCTCCCTACCCGCAGGCAGGATATTACGTAGGCTTCATTCCGTTCAAAGACGGCAAATGGCAGCCGCTGGAGGTCTTTGCCGATGGCTTCGCCGGCGTAGATACGATCTACAACACCATGGATGCAGCGCATCGACCGATGGGACTGGCCGTAGGTCCGGACGGATCGCTGTATGTGTCTGACTCCCAGAAAGGTCGTGTGTGGAAGATCTCCTTCAAAGGCAACCGGCAGACCTTCGGTGAAACCGCCCTGGCGCCTATGCGCCGCAGAGCCCTGACCCGCACCAATATTAAAAATCCCGATCCGGTGAAAGACAACCTGGATAAGAACCGGCCGATGACACGCGGAGAAGAACTCTATACGATGTACTGCCGCGCCTGCCACCAGCGCACCGGCGCCGGCGATGGAAACAGATATCCGCCGATCGTACGATCCGAATGGGTTAGGGGCGACAGT
>CANHUD010000236.1 GCA_947463665.1 Sphingobacteriales bacterium | reverse complement strand
GGGGGAAAATGAAAGCTATTGAAGAGTGATTTCGTCCATAAACATCCAGGCGGGATTACCGGCTCCCGGTTGTCCGGGTTTGATCACCCCCACATTCTTGGCTACAATTCGAACAAAGCGGACGTTTAAAGACCCTAAAGGAATGGTTACGGAAACGCTTCCTTCACGGGTTGGTTTCACCGCCAGTGTCTGTACCTCCCGGAACTGTTGCCCATCGGCTGAAACCCAGACGGTCAGACTTTCGGGAGCATAGATCCAGCTGCCGGGGGAATGGTAGAATCGGCAACCGATTTCTTTCAGTGTTTCCACCTTTCCCAGATCGAGCCGGGCATCCGCATCTTTCCCATTAAAGCCCAGCCATTCCGGGTCACTGAACCTGGATGGATTGGCTAAAATACCATTGACCAATACGTTGTTTCCTCCTTTATTATAGGGAGCATCGGCGGGTGTTAAAAGTTGGAAAGAACTACCCGTTGCTTTGTTGATCTGGAAAGTAGCGGAATTTCGGTCGAGAACCTTCCCATTTTCTTCAACCAGCGCTTCCACTACAGCAGATGCATCCAGTATAAACGGCGAAGTATAGGGCTGCGATTTCCCGTTGTTAATCCGATAATTTACCGTTTGTCCGGCTGGTACGCCACTGATGGTCACCCGTATATTCCGTGTTCCTGGCTGAGGTTCACCTTTCACGGCAATCTCAAAAAGATGACGTGAGTAATTGACCTGATGGTAGGCCAGTCGCGGCAAATACCCGATAACCCGCTTCACAAACGAATCGAAACCGGTTTTATCTTTTCTCCAGCCGATCTCTGCCAGAGCCAGTGCCCTTGGGAACAACATATATTCAGCCAGCGGCGAAGATTTCACATATTCTGTCCAGAGATTTCCCTGTACCCCTTTTATATACACCGCTTCTTCCGCAGTCAGTTCCTTCGGAACCGGATCGTAGCTGTACACCCGGTTTAACGGAAGATAACCGCCCCAGGCGATGGAATCCTGCGGATCGTCGGACTGATAAAAGTTCAGATAACAATGTGAATCGGGTGTCATGATCACATCATGCCGTTGTTTAGCCGATTCGATACCACCCGAAACACCGCGCCAGCTCATGACCGTGGCATTGGGTGCCAGCCCGCCTTCCAGGATCTCATCCCAACCAATAATCCGCCGGCCTTTTGAATTGAGGTATTTTTCGATGGTCTGGATGAAGTAACTCTGCAGACCATGTTCATCTTTCAAGCCTTTTTCCCGGATCATCTGCTGACAGAAATCAGAGCGTTTCCAGTAATCTTTCGGGCATTCATCGCCTCCGATATGGATATAGGGAGATGGGAATACAGCCATTACTTCATCCAGCACATCCTGTAAAAAGCGGAACGTGTAATCGGTTGGACAAAGCACATCCTGAAACACACCCCAGGTTTCCTGCACGAGTTTGGTACCCGGAGTTTTCAGGGCATCCAGCGATTTCTTTGCCATCATCGTTGGTAAGGCGGTGGTGCTTTCCTTCGGGAAGCAGCTAAGCTGCGGATAAGCAGCGATCAATGCACTGGCATGCCCGGGCAGTTCGATCTCCGGGATAATATTGATGAATCGTTTTTGAGCATACGCCACCAGATCCTTCAGTTCTTCCTGAGTATAATATCCACCATAAGGTGTTTCATCACTACCGTTCCCCGGGTATTTGCCGATAATCGTGCCGTTGCGGAACGCCCCGATACGTGTGAGATTCGGATATTTTTTGATCTCCATCCGCCAGCCCTGGTCTTCTGTAAGATGAAGATGCAGATTGTTCATTTTCTGCATGGCCATCAGGTCGATCAGCTTCTTCAGAAACGATATCGGCTGAAAGTGACGGCCTACATCCAGCATCAGTCCGCGGTACGGAAAAGCCGGTTCATCATGGATGCGAACAGCCGGAATGTCCCAGCGAATTCCCGCCACCTTTACAGGGCTTTCCACCGCAGCCGGCAGTAATTGCAACAAGGTTTGGGTGGCATAGAACAAGCCAACAGGATCCTGAACAGCAATCTCGATTCGCTGATCGGTCACATCCAACGTGTATGCGCCGGATGGAACGGAAGAGGTAAGTTTTCGTATGATGATGCCGTTTTTGACCGGTGCAGTTGTGGCTATTTTGAACGATACCCCTGCTGCCTTACGAAGTTTGCTTTCCAGCGGTTCGAGTGCCGTGCGGAAACCAGCTGTTTCTTTATCAAAATACAGTTGCGTGCTGGCAGAAAAGGGAAACCGACCGGTCCTTTGAACAACTTCTTTCGGATAAGGGACAATGGATAATTCCTGTGCCAAAAGAGAACCGGAGCAAAGAATAAGAATACACGTAAACCGAAGCAAGTTCGACAGCATAGCGGGAGGGTTGATTGTTGACAATAAAGGTAAAGGAACAACAGCGTACACAAGAAAATAAACCTTATTCTACCAATGTTTTAAATAATCTTAATCTATGTAGAAACAACTCCTGATTTTTCCGCATATTGTAGGGTAATCCAGTGTGTACATGACAGAAATAATCGGCCGATTTCACCCTTTATTGATCCATTTGCCTATCGGCATACTGATTTTTCTATTCATCGCTTCCCTGCTGCCCAGGTCCAAATGGGATTCAATGAAGGGATCCATTTCACTGGGCTTGTACATTTCAGCCGGTGGTGCTATCCTGGCCTGTCTCGCCGGATGGCTACTCTCGCGCTCCGGTGAATACGATGAAACGCTGGTGGATAAACATCTGTGGCTGGGTCTAGCAACCGCCTTTTTAAATGTACTGACCATCATTTTTATTTCCTGGCAACGTCCGCTGATCTGGTTGACCACGCTCGTTATGACCATCACCAGTCATTACGGCGGAAGCATCACCCACGGCGAAGGCTTTTTGTTCGGAGGATCTGAAACGACAGTTGAAACAACCAGCGATTCAACCATTTCCGAAGCAGCTCTGCCGGATTCTACTACCGTGCAGGTTCAGGAAGCAGTGATGCGCTTCCCTTTCCGGGAGGAAGTAAAACCTATTCTACAGCAAAAATGTTACAGCTGCCATTCTTCCGTAAAGAAAAAAGGCGGGCTACGACTCGATAGTGAGGACTTCATCCGTAAAGGAGGGAAAAACGGGGCGATCCTTACCGCCAGTAATCCCGGCAAATCAACCCTTTACACGCATCTGGTACTGCCAATGAACGATGAAATGCACATGCCTCCCAAAGGGAAAAAACAATTAACGCAAAACGAAATCAATATCATCCACCGCTGGATCGCCGGAGGTGCACCGTTCATGGGTGTTACTACCGCCACCGCCATCCCCACCCCGACCTTGGAGGTGCCAACCTCAGAAGTACCAACCAAAGAAGAGCCGACCTTGGAGGTCCCGACCTTGGAGGTAGGTGGATTAGAAAAACTAGGCCTCATCGCCCGCCAGGAAGCCAACGGCCTCAGCATAAACTTTGTGAACGTTGGCTCCATTACCCCGGAGATGATCGATGAACTGAAAAAAATGAGTTCCCACATCACAGAACTGAAATTTGGCGGTATGCCGGTGAGCGATGCAGACATTCAGCAATTACCAGCGCTTGAGAACCTGACAAAACTGAATCTGTCTAAATCGGCCATAACCGACAACGCAATTTCTGAACTGAACAAATTCCCCGCTCTGCGCCAGTTGCAACTCTATGAAACAGCCGTTACAGACACAGGAGCCGAAGCGCTGAGCCAACTGCGCCGTCTGCAAAAGCTGTTCATTTGGAAAACCAAGATCAGCGACGCCGGCATCAACCGCATCAAACAGAAAAATCCAAAACTCGATATCGACAACGGATCATCCATACTAATCATTCCAGATAGTACTAAAAAGAAATGATATGAAATTAATCGGTTATTTTTTCGGAGCTGCATCGTTCCTCATCGCGTCCACTGCGATAGAGGAGAAAAAAGATCCGGCACTCCCCACAGATGTCTGGGAAGAATACCGTAAAATCACATCAAAGCTGGACTATAACATGGATGTGAAGCCCATCCTTTCAGACAAATGCTTCGCCTGCCATGGTCCGGATAAAGCCAAACAAAAAGCAGGGCTCCGACTGGATAAAGCCGAAGCTGCGTTTGCCCAGCTTCCCGAAACGCCCGGAAAAGTGGCCATCAAACCCGGCAATATCCAAAAGAGTGAAATAGTCCATCGCATTTTATCCAGGGATCCGGAATACATCATGCCAACCCCCGGATCGCATCTTAGTTTATCCGCCAGAGAAAAAGCAGTGGTCATTAAATGGATCGAACAGGGAGCAGAATACAAGCCTCACTGGGCATTCGTAAAACCGGTAAAAATCAATCCACCCGCCGTTGAGGGTAGTACGAACCCGATTGATCAGTTTGTGCGCGCCCGCCTTAAAACATTAAACATCTCCCCTGCCCCTCAGGCC
>CANHUD010000235.1 GCA_947463665.1 Sphingobacteriales bacterium | reverse complement strand
GTGCTACTAATCGATCCCTTCCCTTCGGAGCAGGGGACCTTCAACGATGGCGTGACCATACCCGGGATTATCGGTCGCACCCTGGGTGCTGTATTAGGCCAGGCGAGGATGAAACCCTCAACACTGGTGGAGGCGATGGACAACCACAACCCCGGACAGTTCCTGATTGCGCCGGTTCGTTATGATAAAACATCCGGGGTGGAAAAACCGATTGAAGGCAGCAAGGCCATCGCCTGTGGGGCGCTGGAAGGCTTTGCCGGTTTCATCAGCAAGGAATTCAGGATACATGATTTCTTTTTGGGGCGCGCCAACTGTGAGAAGTTTCTGCGGGATCATTTCACGGTTCCGCAGGATACTACGAATCCAATATTTGTGGAAGGTTATGCAGGGGTGGAAAACCTTTCACCCTTTTTATCTAAGAGCGGTCAGTTGCAGATCATTCCGCTGTTTACGAACGCACAACCGGAGGCATACATGCCGGTCTTCGCCAATGGTCAGATCTGGCCGACCGTGGATAAGCAGGCATTTCTGGCACATAAACCGCTCATGAAAAAGCGGGTGGAAAAAGTATTGCTAAACCTAACGGAGTATACCAGATCGCAACGGCTGCTGGTTTGGCTGGCAGGGAAGTTGGGGGTGAATGGGAAGGTGGTGGAGGAAATAGTTAAATTGGTGATTAGTGATTGGTGATTAGTGATTGGTGGTTAATGACTAATCACCAACACCAATCACTAATTGACCCCAAATCAAATATTGATATTTTTAAATATTAGACTTCATATGATTTTTAAAAAGATTTTCCAGATTCAATACAAGATGACCGGGTTCATGTCTACAAACACCGGAGGTAATAAGAATATTTGCAATGGCGGAAATACGCTTATAAACTGAATCACCACATTTTTTGTTGTAGAAGGTATGTGCAACAAATCCTTCTACAGTATCGAGCGTCAACCCTTCATCGCATAATCGTATTCCTCTTTTAATGGCGGTCCCGCGTTTTCTTTTATGATCTTTACCCTTGTATAAAAACTCAATCACTGATTTGAATATGATCAAAGGAAGCCTGGGGTCTTGAGGTAGTACTTTTTTATCTACTTCAATCGTGTCTACCCCATTAACGATTATCCTTCTAATTTTAAATGGCCCATATCGTCTTACAAGGCGTTCAATTAAAAGCTCTCCATTTTCATCTGCTGTTTCCAGAAACCGTAAAAACTTCTTATACAATACTTCAGTCATAGTTATCCATTTTGGTTTTTAATACATTTTCCTACGGCAAACAATACCTTATCCACGTGATAGGTATATCCATCTACAGCCCGTAGCTGTGCTGTCAGGCCGATTTGAAGCCAGGTCTTATAGTCATGGATCAACTGGATATCATTCTTTCCAATCGTATTTTTTTTACGCCAGTTTTCCTCGAGTACAGGATCGCCACCGGACTGGTATATGGCAAATGCCCGAAGTACATGCTGGTCGATGATAGGTTCATTCGGCTCTCCCGTCAGAAAACGGCCAAACTGGTGAAACACCAGTCCATTCCCGCCGGGTTGCTGTTGATGACCGATAATACCATCGATGATATGCCTGATCTTACGTAAATCCCCATTCTTCCAGAGAACGGCATACAGCAACCGGGTCAGCGGATCTGCTGTTGCGGATATCCGGATGCTGCCGTCGTCTCCAATAACATTATGCTGTTTGAGATGCTGGATCTCTTCTCCTGAAAGCGTAAAAGGAATGGCAGGATAGACTTTATCATCCATCCTGTATTGGGCGGGTATCTCAACTAAATCAGGAATAGCCTGCACTTCCTGAATCGTACGGGCTGAGCACAATTGCTCAAATGCACGTATTACGATGCTCATACCTGTTGTTTGGGTTTAAAACCGAAAACTACAGGCAAGCAAGCAGGTATTTGATTTTTTCAAACAAAGAAAGGTAGGGAGATAGGTGAGTATCCTAATTGGTGATTAGTGATTAGTGATTGGTGATTAGTGATTGGTGATTGGTTTAGCGATAATGTTCCTCCAAAAGTAACCTTTCCGGAGTTGTGTGGATACCTTCGTGCTGATGATGCTTTCTGAATGTAATCTTCCCCTGCTCATCCTGGCTGACGGTGACGTAAAAGCTAAAGACATTACCGGAAATATTCCTGTAGACCCAAACCCAGTATCGGATATTCTCCAGCTGAGCTACCGTTACCAACCGCAATGGCTCGTATTCGCCCTCAAAGAAAGCTAAATCCTTTTCTAGTTTCTCCTTTTCTACAGGGCAGTTGGGAATTGGCTGCTGGTCCAAGTATGTGATCAATTGGGGAGTGTAAATTTTATAGGCATCCTCCTTAACATAGTAAGCCGAAAGATCAATAGCGCCTTCGTCAGACAAATGCTTTAGAATTCCCTCCCAAAATGTGGCGAGATTGGCTCTGAAAGAAAGCAGCAGCACCCGCGGGTATAGGCATAAGATAGCCTCCCGGTGGCTTTCTTCGATCCAGTCATTTTCAGATGCCCGGTAACAGAAAAGCTTTACCAGAAGTAAGGCATTACAAAACCGGCGATTTCCTTCTTTCTCAGCTATCTGAATGGAAACCTCCAGCAGGGTTAGGATGAGTGGCTTATCATCCGGTAGTTCATCCATCAAATCTGAGAAAATGCTGTATGTAACGAACCGGTCGTGAATCAGCGGACCGCCATTCCAGTTGGATCGTATCTTGTAAAAAGTTTCTACATCTTCTAAGGAAGCCCTCTCTATAATTCCAGGAATGAGTTCTTTTCCCGGTGCCTGGTCAATGATGAAATCAGGTCTGATACCGCCCATTTTCTTTGATGTTTAGTACACGAAGAAAAGCTGGCAAACCGTAGTATGTTTACGGTTTGTAAAATGTTTTTAAAATAAATCTTTTGAATACATTTTACATACATAAAACACATCAGGCTAATCGAAACCCATTGGAAATTGAATGCGTGCGGAAGATAATTGTTACTCTTCAAAAGGACGAATGTCTTCTGTATCACGTGCAACGGGTACACCTGCCGGATCCAGGATCATAGCTTCCTGTATGGGCGTCTGACCAAGGGACTCACCACTGGCAATAAAGGAGTAGCCATTTTCGTAAGTTGTTTTATATCCGCAGGGAAATGCAGAATAGCCATTCGAAAGCTTTACACGTTTTTGTTGCTGAAATTCCCAGCTAACGGCACGCTGTCCTTTGATGAACAACTCAAAAGCTTCTTCAAAATGAAAGGGAGGATATTTTGCATTTGTCATATATCATATTTTTATCGATGGCTTTTTTTTAAAGTTTAACAGGTGTCTTTCTCAGCTCTACATTGGAATTGATCTGTAACTAGAGAAAAATCACATCCAGATTTGCACCTGCAATCTCCGGTAAGATACGACAACACTTACTTCCTTGTAGAGGTAACTTTTTCATTTATTTGAAGAATCTGCTGATATGTTGTGTTGAAATGGTCACGGATGAAATTTAGTTCTTCGATCTTATTATTAATAGATAAAATAGCCTGTTCAGATTCTTTCATTGAGTTTTCGGCTGAGTATGCATGGGTAACAGCCGGTGCATATGCACCATTTTGTTTCATTTTATACGTATCTAAATAACCATTAATGCTATCTCTTAGTTGCCCCGATTCAGCATAAAATTGCCTTGATTTTAATATGAGGCTTAAGGCCTCACTTATCATCTGATTGAGGTCATTTGATTCAGAAGTGGCTTTTAAAAAAATATTGTTGATTTCCGAACGGATGGAACTACGCTGAGCAGAATTGGCAGAAGTCGTGTATTGGCTATACAGTTGCCTGACTTTCGCTTCAATATTTCTAATTTCAAGTTCACTATTCTCAACCTTGAGCTTAAAAAATTCAATTTCTCTTTCATTAACTTGAAGATAATCTCTATTTGATCTCATTTTCCCTCTCCACGAATCAATCTGGTCTTCTCTTTCTTTTATCTGTTGTGCTGTTGGGTTTTCCTCCTGTTCCGATTGATCAAACCAGGGGAACTTAAGTGAAGTTGCTGGCTGATTTTTCGCTTCATCTGTGGCTGAAATTGAAGAAGATGACGGTTGAGTACAGGCTATTTGCAGTGAAATGGTTATAAATACGATCCATTTATTCATAAAACTCAGATTTCTATTCAGCATTTAATTCATTGATTATGTGTTTCAATCCTGTACACATCGAACATAAAAACCATTAGTGTAGGCACGTTCACGACTGGCTGTATGTTGAGTCAGTACCGCATTATTGATTTCAGTTTTCTGGTACATTCTGATCATCTGCACGGAAGTACCTGAAGGTCCATTCATAGCCCACCAGTTGGTATTGAAATCCGAATTAAGTGTAAAATATTTCCCATCGTCTCCGTATCTGCAAACGGCCGGTAGCGCCAAAAAACCCCATTTAT
>CANHUD010000234.1 GCA_947463665.1 Sphingobacteriales bacterium | reverse complement strand
ATTCAGCTCGTAATTGTTGGTTCGCTTGATTCGTCTGGTCAGCGTGGTTTTCCAAACCGATGTCTCCGAAACAGCATACCGAAACGCGTAAGATGGAAACAGATTCAGTAAGGTCAGCCTCCGGGTATCTCCCAGATTTGCGAGTTCCAGCGTCCGCTGCGTATGCTCCGCCCGAAGGCCTGCCTGCCATTCCAGCCGCTCCTGTTTTCCGGAAAGTTGTCCGTATGCCGCATGGATCACATTGTTCACTCGTACAGCAGAGGAAAACAAGGGATCGGTCTGAAAGGCCGACTGCCCAGCATCCCGAAATAAATACGTGTAGATGCCGTCCTGTGTGTCGTATCGGAACTGATAACCTCCCTGTATAGTAGTGTTGCCTGCTTTACGATTCATATCCACCTTTGCCCTCCACGCATGCATGGTATTCGCACCCGGATTGTCCGTTTCCTGGATCATCGTCCCCCAAACAGGTGCCGTAAGGTTTTCATTGGTGGTTCTGCTGTCCAGATCCGCTCCTTCATACTGAAGAGAGTAGGAGAGTCCGGTTCCCGCCCTCAGTTTGTGCTGCCCGCCGATACTAACCAGAGAGAACAGTCCTTCTTTGTCTGCCGTGTTTTTATTGTAATACGTAAAAGGACTAACCATTCCGGTTTGCAGATGAGTTCGCGTGTTTGAATAAAGCAGATCCGCTACGCGGCTCTGGAAGCGTTTTCCTACATACGCGCCAAATGACAGTTGGCTGTTCGGATTCAGTTCATACTGTGCGGAAAGTCGACCGCCATAATTGTAGCGGCGGAAACTGCGCTCGCCCACAGAGGGGAAGGCCGTTTTGATGTTGTTGCGCAGGGTGTACACATCGCCCTCTCGGTAGCCCGATGCATCATTTCTTAAATAGTTCAAACCAGTGCTGATATCCCAGCGCCCGCGCTGCCAGGCAGCGGCCACATCGGCCGATCTTCTTCTGGGATTTGTATATCGCTGGTTCCCGAAATCTTCGATCGTGCCGAGGCCGGTCATAACGTTCGATTGCAGCAGAAGCCCTTTTTCGGGGGCCGATAAGGTGATGATGTTCAAAATCCCGGATTTTCCATCGGCATCAAAGGCGGCACCCGGACTGCTGATCACTTCCACGCGCAGGATCTGGGAAGCGGGCAGTTGCGACAACACAAATGCGGGATCTCCCTGAGCGGGTTTCCCATTGATCAGCACCAGAAAACTGGAGGAGCCTCTCAGCTGTAATTCTCCCTGACCGTTCAGGGAAACACCCGGCAGGTTTTTCACCAGTTCCACTGCATTGCCGTTGAGTGCATTGGCATAAGCGGATGCATTGTACGACTGGCGGTCGATCTGAAAAGTTAGCGGCGCCTTGCGGCCTTTGATGACTACTTCTTCCAGCGATACTTTCTTGGGAAAGATGCTATCTCTGGCGGGCGTTTGAGCCATTACTATTGCGGATTGCAGAAAGAAATAAAAACAGAAAAGAAACGATCGGGGCATTTGGTTGTATAAGGATGGACTACAAATATACAAACCCTTCTGCCCGGAGGGTGTTATCGTAAAAAGAATTGCCCTAACTTGCCGATATGTCAAGAAGTACGCATTATTATGTGCGCAAGTCACACCGGTTCCTCGGCCTGCTGCTGGGCATTCAGTTTCTGCTCTGGACGGCCGGAGGTTTGTATTTCAGCTGGAGCAACATGCAAGAGATCCGGGGCGATGTGAACCGGAAACAACCTTCCTGGCTCTCGCCAGATATCAGCGTGGTATCCCCTTCTGTGGTTCTTCAATCCCTTAAAAAGAGACGAAAAGTTGATTCCGTTTTATCGGTTCGCTTACTTGATGTACTGGGAAAACCTACGTGGCAGATCCGGACAGGAATTTATCAAGAGCACCTGAACGGCACCAGAAAACTATACCAGTACGCGCATCTCGCCGATGCGGAAACCGGTGAGCTTCGGGGACCACTTACGCGGGAAGAAGCGATTGTACTGGCTACCCAGCAGTTCTCACCAACGGCTAAAGTCAAAAATGTACAGTATTTTACAACGGTTCCGACCGATCATGAATACCGTGAGAACACGTTACCGGCCTATGCCATCGAACTGGATCATCCTTCCCGAACCTGTGTGTATGTAGCAGCGGAAATGGGAGAAGTGACCAAATTCCGCAACGACAAATGGCGGGTATTTGATTTTCTCTGGATGCTGCACACCATGGACTACCAGGGCCGGGATCATATTGGAAATCTCCTTCTGCGTATTTTTTCCATTTTCGGTATGATCACCATCTTCAGTGGCTTCCTCCTTTTTTATTACAGCAACCGCTCCCGAAACAAACGCCGTTATCGGTAAGGTTTTCTAGTCGTTGAAATAATCAAAACACCAGATCGCTGAATCCTGCCGGCTTTCCAGATACTGATGGTAATATCGTTCTGCTTCCACCGGATCCATCCGCTTGCTCAGAACCCGGATGACACGGGAGGCACTGTAGACGAAACGATTGGTCTTACGGCAATATCCGAGAACACATTCATCAAATTCCCGGGTATCTAAAAGCGGTACATAGGCATTTTTCGCAATAATACGGGTAAGAAGACGCATGGTTTAATAGGTTTGGTTTCAGTCAGTTAAGTCAATTGATCCTCAAAGTAAGTCCACGCGACGCTAACGGTTATGAGGAAAACACCAGAATTTCATGAGGAAAACACCATTGACTTTTTAGCGCATACATCGTAACCTTACAGCCGTCTGTCCGGTTTGAGCAGTTGAACATCTTGCCGTACCTTGTAGCATGTTTATCAACCGTCCGCGCATTCTCCGGGCCTCACCGGCCATTCGTTCCATGGTTCAGGAAACCTCCCTGCTGCCACAACAGCTGATCGTTCCCCTGTTTATCGTAGAAGGGGAGAACCTACAGGAAGAGATCAGCTCCCTGCCCGGATATTTCCGCCGCAGCCTGGATCGTACCCTGGACGAAGCCGCAGTGGTCTATGATCTGGGTATCCGTTCGGTCCTGCTATTTGTCAAATGCCCGGATGAACGCAAAGACAACCGGGGAACAGAGGCCCTTCGGGCCGATGGACTGATGCAGCGCGCCATCCGCGCGATCCGCCAACAGGTGCCGGGGTTACTGGTCATGACCGATGTGGCGCTGGATCCTTATTCTTCCTACGGACACGATGGGATCGTTTCAGGTGAGGAAATTGTGAACGATGCAACGGTTGATGTACTGGCGCGCATGGCGGTCAGCCACGCAGAAGCCGGTGCCCAGTTCGTGGCACCCAGCGACATGATGGATGGCCGGATCGGTGGCATTCGGCGCGCATTGGAAAAGGCCGGGCATCACCAGACCGGCATCATGAGTTACAGCGCCAAATATGCTTCCTGCTTTTATGGTCCTTTCCGCGATGCACTGGATTCAGCCCCGGGGTTCGGAGATAAGAAAACCTACCAGATGGACCCGGCCAACCGCCGCGAAGCCATTAAAGAAGTGCTGCTGGATGTAGAAGAAGGAGCCGATATCGTGATGATCAAACCGGCACTATCCTATCTGGATATTATACGGGAAGTTCGGAACGAAGTAACTGTTCCGGTTAGTGCGTATCAGGTAAGTGGCGAATATGCCATGATCAAGGCCGCCGCGCAAAAAGGATGGGTAAACGAAGAACAGGCGATCCTGGAAACAACACTCAGCATCAGAAGGGCAGGGGCGGATCTTATAGCTACCTATTTCGCGAAGGAACTGGTGAGGTTGTGCAGGTAGGGAGCATAATTTTTAAAGCAAATCAATTCTTTTTCCTTGCCCAATTCCGGCTCTGTTTCTTCTTTTTGTCCACCACCATTTTTTCACGGAACCTACCGTCATAAGCACCGGCGGCTAGCATTTCTTTTCGCTTTATTTTCTGCTCTATTTTCTTTTTTTTATTCACGGTGTTTTTTAGAAGCAGCGAATGTACAGCTTCAACTGAAATAGATTCGTTAAAAATAGATGCCAGTCCTGTCTGTAAACACCTGCTGTGAAACAGCCAACATACTTCTCCCAAAATAAGGCATTTAGGCTCTATTTGCTGCTTTTTTGCCTGCCCGGTGTTGTTTTCGATTACCTTAGTAACAACCAATCCTGTTAACCTTGGACTCCCTAGCTGCTATCCTGTATTTCCTGATTTTCTTTCTGCTGGTAGTAGGAACCGTTTCCCGAATCTGCCGCACAGAGAAGCCCGTTGAACCCGATGTTCCGGAAAAAGCATACCATCCTCCTGCAGCCCATGATCCACAAACGGAAACAGGCCCTCCAAATGAAATACTTTTAAGGAGACAGGTGCTAGCGGGACTGAAAGCGCTGAAACTTCGATATGTTGTTACCCAATCGGGTTATAATGTACTCATCATTCTATCGGATAACGGGCCTTTTCAGCCAGGCAGGGATGTGGTACTGCGGCTCT
>CANHUD010000233.1 GCA_947463665.1 Sphingobacteriales bacterium | reverse complement strand
TCCATCGCGCATGATGATGTGGCGGGTTTCATCGGGTTTACCCATGAGATGGAGGACCATATTGTTATCCGGAATGTTGAAATAGAGATAGATCTCGTGCCGGCGCAGGTGAACATGTGGCGGCATCGTATTCCAGATGCTGCCCGGCTGGAGTTCGGTGAAGCCCATAACCAGCTGGTTCGAGTTCACTTTGCCGGGGATGATGCACTGGTAGATCTTACGGTGGTTGGCGTTTTCTACGGCGCCTGCCACCATTGGTTCAACGGAGGCGAAGGGCACATGAACCGGCGGGCAGGTCTGGTGGGCCGATGCGGAGTTCATATAGAAACGGGATGGATTGGACGCATCATCGCTGGTAAAACTCACCTCGCGGGTGCCCATACCCAGGTAAAGACTGTCTTTGGCTTCCAGATGATAGGATTGTCCATCTGCCACAACGGTACCCGCTCCCCCAACATTGATAATACCCAGTTCACGGCGATCCAGGAGGAAGGACGCTTTGGTAAATTCGGTAAAGGCGGGAAGCGAAAGGCTGGCTCCGAGAGGTACTGCGCCCATAACGATCATCCGGTCTTCGGCCACATAATAGCCGGAAAAAATACCTGGAACAAAAACGGCCGGAAGGTGAAATCCGGCGCGAAGAGCAGCGGTATCCATACCCTTCATCTCTTCGAAACTTCTGGTGCTGATATACTGTAACTTTTCCATAATCGACATACAAGAATACCGAAGATAGGCATATCCTGTTTACGCAAACGTTTGCATCGTTTCAAATTCCTTATATTTATCTTTTGCAAAGATTTAGCCATGACAACCAAATCTCTTCCCCTGATCCTGTTGCTACTGTTAGCTGGTTTTTCAATATGTGCCCAGCAACGCATGAATGTCATTTTCATTCTGGCCGATGATCATCGATATGACGCGATGGGTTTTTACAATAAGTATGACGGGCTGAAAACACCGAATATGGACCGCATGGCGCGCGAAGGAGTTCATTTCAGCAATGCCTTTGTGAGTACGGCGCTTTGTTCACCCAGCAGGGCCAGCATACTTACCGGTCAGTATGCGCATGCACACAAAGTGGTAGACAACCAGGCACCGCTGCCAGATGGCCTTACGTTTTTCCCGCAACACCTGCAGAAACAGGGCTACCGCACCGCGTTCATCGGCAAGTGGCATATGGGGCACAGTGATGATGCACCGCAGAAAGGATTTGATTACTGGCTGAGTTTCCGCGGACAGGGCACTTACTACAACACCACTTTGAATGAGAACGGAAAACGATACCGGGTTGAAGACAGTTCACATATTTCCGATGTACTAACCGATAAGGCTATTGGCTTCCTGAAAGAAACCGGGAAATCGAAACCATTTTTTTTGTATTTGTCGCACAAAGCCGTTCATGCTGAATTTGAACCGGCAAAACGCCATAAAGGGCAGCAGCAGAACATGAAGCTGTACAATCCCCCATCCATGTATCTGACCGTAAAAGACACCTTGGAGAAATACAAAAATGTGGTGACCCCTACCATCAACTACCGGGATATACCCAATTGGGTTATTCGTCAGCGCGACAGCTGGCATGGCGTGGATTATATGTACCATGGGCAGATCAAGTTCAACGATTTCATGCGGAGTTATCTGGAAACCGTGTCGAGTGTGGATGAAAGCATCGGACGGGTGATACGTTATCTTGAAGAGAACGGGCTGGCGCAGAATACGGTTGTTTTTTATATGGGCGATAACGGGTTCAGTTTTGGAGAGCATGGGTTAATTGACAAGCGACATGCGTATGAAGAATCGATGCGCGTGCCATTGCTGGTGTATGCACCCGGCATGGGAACGAAAGGCCGAAAAGTGGAGCAACTGGTTCAGGGGATTGACATCGCCCCCACTATATTAAACATTGCCGGGGTGCAGGATCCGGGTAATATGCACGGAAAAAGCATGCTTCCTTTCCTGAAGGGACAGAACGTACCCAACTGGCGTGATAAGATTTTTTATGAATACTACTGGGAGTATGATTTCCCGCAAACGCCTACTATTTTTTCCGTACGGACCGATCGCTTCAAATATATATTCAATCATGGCACCTGGGATATCAATGAGCTGTATGATCTTAAATCGGATCCGCATGAGATGAAGAACCTGATCCGCGACAGCAGCTACCGGATGATCGCCCGGGATCTGAGGACAGATATGTTCAAATGGCTTAAGGAAACAGGTGGGCAGCAGATTCCGCTGCAACCGCTGGTGCAGCCGAGGAGTGACCATATATATAGAGGAGTGTTTTAGAGATTAGAGGTTAGAGGTTAGTGATTAATATCTACTCTCTAAAATCTAATCTCTAATTCGAGTATGTCTGTTTTGGGCGAACGATTCCATACCTTTACATATGGACATTCGTAACAATATACTGGAGACGATCGGCCATACGCCGATGATCAGGCTGAACAGGATCACGAGGGACTTCCCCTGTATGGTGGCAGCCAAAGTGGATTATTTCAATCCCGGCAATTCCATTAAGGACCGCATGGCGTTGAAAATGCTGGAAGTAGCGGAACAGGAAGGAAAGATCCGTCCGGGAGGAACCATCATTGAATGTACCTCCGGCAATACCGGTATGGGACTGGCACTGGCGGCTGTGGTGAAAGGTTATCGCTGTATTTTTACCACAACCGATAAGCAGTCGAAAGAGAAGATCGACATACTCAAAGCCGTTGGTGCCGAAGTAATTGTTTGTCCGACCAACGTGGAACCGGATGACCCCGGAAGTTATTATTCCGTTGCCCGCCGACTGGCGCGGGAGATTCCGAATGCATACCATTTCAATCAATACGATAATCTTGCCAACCGGTTAGCGCATTACGAGACCACAGGACCGGAGATTTGGGAGCAGACCGATGGAAAGGTAACACACGTGGTAGTGACCGCGGGTACGGGTGGTACCGTTACCGGGATTGGCATGTATTTAAAAGAAAAGAACCCGAATATCCAGATATGGGCGATCGATGTATATGGATCACTGCTAACGAAGTATTTCCGGACCGGGGAAATAGACATGAATGAAGTACATCCATATATCAGCGAGGGATTTGGGGAGGATTTTGTACCTCAGAATTACGACATGCGGGTGATCGATCATTTTGAGCAGGTGACCGACAAGGATGGTGCTGTAATGGCGAGGCGACTGGCCAAAGAGGAAGGACTTTTCTGCGGATACAGTGCCGGAAGCTGTTTGCAGGGCCTCATGCAACTGAAAGACCGGTTAAAAAAAGATGATCTGGTAGTATGCATACTGCACGACCATGGCAGCAGATATGTAGGAAAGATCTACAACGACCAGTGGATGATGGAAAGAGGGTTTCTGGATGTAAAGACCTTCCGGGATATGGTGATCGCCAGGGGTAGTCGCCAGCGCCTGATCAGTGCAACCCCCGGGCAGACCATTGCAGAGGTGGTGGAGCTGATGCGTAAATACGATATCGAGCACATTCCGGTGCTGGAAAATGACGTTCCGATAGGGTCAATTAGTGAAAATGGACTGTTCCTGAAGATGATTTCGGACCCGGACATCCGTATGCGGAACGTAGAGGCTGTAATGGAACATCCCTTCCCGATAGTGGATTTTCACACCCCTGTTGAGCGGCTGAGTACCCTGATCAGTAAAGAGAACGGAGCCGTACTGGCCCGGGATGAAGCCTCTAACTTACAGATTGTCACTAAGTATGACATTATACAAAACTTTACAGCGTAACCTTCCCTGATATACCTACTATCGTAGATTTACGATAGTGGTTTCGCAAGAAGCGCAAGTCATTTCTTGTAGAATTACCTCTAAACATGTAAAAAATGTACCTGCAAAATAGGGTGATTTTTCTCTTGTATGGCGCTTGCAACATGATTAGTTTTGATCTCGAAGTTGATTGATGAGGATCACACCTCAACCAAGATCCAATACCAACCGAAAAAACCAAACCATCCGAACCAAGAGATTTCCAATCCTATGAAAGGTGACAAAATCCAGTATCGATCAACTTCTTTTCTTTGAAAAACCGAAAATGAATTTAGCGATCCAATCCTACGAAAACTAAAACGAACCTGGAAAAGCACCGGCCAGCTATGAAAACTAAGTAAAATCCAATCGTCCAAATGAAAACCAGATGACCTGTGAACACCGCTAATCCCTTACCAATCCGAATCCTGAGAAACCCGATCCTATCCCAAGAAAACCAAACGTCCGAATCCTGAAAACCGAAACCCGTTTGAGTCCTAAAACCCAATGAAAACCAAAACCGACGAAAGTCACCAGTATCCTAGTCCTGAAAACCGACCATCCGTTTGTTAAGCGATTTCGTACCGCTGAAGCAAAAAATCCAATCCTTATCCCCTTGAAAAGCTCTACTTATTAGTTGGCTCCACAAGAAATGTAATTTCCCCTCCACCCGGAGGGGATTTTTTTT
>CANHUD010000232.1 GCA_947463665.1 Sphingobacteriales bacterium | reverse complement strand
TTCTGGGATTTGCTGAACAGCCCTTTTAGGGCTTCGAATTTCAGGTTTACGGAACTCTTATCGGCAGTAACATGATAGGCTTTGGCTTCTTTCAGGAAGGCTTTGAAGCGTTCGATTTCTTCCAGTCCGCTTTTCATGGGGTCGGAAGGGGCTTCTGCCGCTGTCATGAAGAAACGCCTGCCTTGCGGGCGATTGATAAGATCCGGCATGTTGTAATGAAAGCCGTTATCTGTTTTGTAGGCGGCATCTTCCCAGTTCCATGCATCAAGCTGTACTACACTTGAAGAGCCACTGATGCTGCCGCTTTCGGGTGCCACATGTGCCAGCAGGATACCCACCTGGCGAAGCGGATTGATAAGCTTTGAGTCAGTGTTGTATGCAACGATGGAGCGAACAGACGGGTTGTATTCGCCGAGTTCGGAGGCATCGTTGGATGCCCGTACGGTAGGGATTTCTTTTAATCCCAGATCGGTTTGAGCTAGAATCAGACCGGGGTAAACATGTTTACCGGCGGCATCGATCACATTACTGCCGGAAGTAGGGGCGATGTCTTTTCCTACTGCGGTTATCTTATTGTTTTCGATGCGGATGGTTCCATTGTCGATCACGGTACCGTTCCCTACATGGATAATCCCATTGCGGATGAACAGGACACCCTGGTGGGGTTTGGCCGGGTAGACGGTTTCCTGCGCTCCTGCTGTAAGGAAAGCGGAGGTGGCGATGAGTATATGAAAGATTCGTTTCATCTCTTTTCAGTTTAGTAATGGATTAATGAGTTTCTTCTCCTTCTGTTTCCAGCAGACCGCGCTGGTGTTCATGATCTTCGCAATGCAGGATCACCGTTGGAGAAGCGGTAGGCGGGCCAACCGGGCCACCGGATCTTTTTTCTGCGAGCATTTTCTGAATGAGTCGAACTCGTTCGGCCTGTATTTTTTTCTGCAGTTCCGCGTCTTTTTCCCGGTCGAAATACACAATACCATCCACGATGGTTTTTTCGGAACGGGCATAAATACTCAGCGGATGATCGCTCCAAAGAACAAGGTCCGCATCTTTACCTGTAGCAATGCTACCTGTTTTCTGATCGATGCGCAGCATTTTAGCGGGGTTGATGGTCACCATTTTCAGGGCCTCTACTTCAGAAACGCCACCGTATTTGATGGTTTTGGCTGCTTCCTGGTTGAGACGGCGTGCCATTTCAGCATCATCTGAATTCACGGCCACATTCACGCCTACTTTATGCATGATGGCGGCGTTGAACGGAATAGCGTCCTGTACTTCTACTTTGTATGCCCACCAGTCGGAGAACGTAGAAGCATTGGCACCGTGTGCTTTGATCTTGTCGGCCACTTTATACCCTTCCAGGATATGCGTGAGGGTATTAACGGTAAATCCGAATTTCTCTGCTACTTTCAGCGCTGCATTGATCTCACTCTGTATATAGGAATGCATGGTGATGAATCGTTTGCTGTTCATGATCTCCACCAGAGCATCCAGTTCCAGATCGCGCCGGACGAATTGGGGGATGGCTCCTTTTTTCCGGTTGTTTTCTTCTGCTGCTTTCATCGCTTTTTCATATTCACGGGCACGGGTGAACGCGTCCATGAGTACCTGTTCTACGCCCATCCGTGTATCCGGGAAGCGGTTATTGAACTGGCTGCCGCTGCGTTTTACGTTTTCGCCGAGCGCAAATTTGATGAATGGCGGCGCATCCTGAAACATGAGTTCCTGATCGTTCACTCCCCAGCGTAATTTGATCAGCTGTGTTTGTCCGCCGATGGTATTGGCAGAACCATGCAGGATATGGGAGGTGGTTACTCCGCCGCTGAGCTGGCGGTAGATGTTGATATCATCCGGATTGAGGTTATCCTGAATACGAACCTCGGAGGTTACGGATTCAGCTCCTTCGTTGATGGAGAAAGCGGCGATGTGGGAGTGTTCATCGATGATGCCGGCCGTGAGGTGTTTGCCGGTGCCATCGATCACGCGGGCAGAAGGATCCGAAAGTCCTTTTCCGATCTGCGCGATCTTTCCATTCTTTACCAGCACATCGGTATTTTCCAGCTTGCCTGCTGCATCGCTGGTCCATACGGTAGCGTTGCGAATCAACAGGTTTTCAGCTTTGGGCAATTCTTCCTGGCCGTACGGCAGGAATGGATATACAACGCCTCCCATGGCCGGAGCTGCTTTTTTTCGTGTACTATCGGCAGCAGCCGGATTGGCCTTATTGAGGCTGGCTGACCATGTATAGGATTTTCCTTCTGCATCTTCTCCATAACCGTTCCAGTTCGTACCGTGTGCAATCCCGCTCAGGCGGATCGTATTCTTTGATTTTTTCTCAGGAGTGAAACTCAGTTTGATCTGTTTTCCATCGATACTAATCTTTCCGGTTACGGTATCTTTTCCGATTATACTGGCTGTGTTTCCTTTGACGTCGATCGTGTAGGAAACACTACCGGAAGGGCTCTGCAGGCTGAGCGTGTACAGCCCTTTGCTATCGCTCCAGGCATCTTCTTTTACGCCGTATTTTTCACCCTGGATCCAGTTTTGGAGGATGATGGTTTTTTCGTTGAAAACGGGTCCGGAGGTAACGATGAAATTGGCCAGTTTACCGGCTTCCAGTGTTCCGGTTTTATCGGCGATGCCGATCAGCTGAGCCGGAGCGGAGGTAAGGGCTTCCAGTGCTTTTGTTTCGGAGAGCCCATATTCGATGGCTTTGCGGACGTTGGCCATGAAGGTTCGGCCATCACGCACCTCTGCCGAGGTAATGCAGAAAGGGATGTTTGCTTTTTCGAAGGCAGCCGGATTGGAAGGCGCCATTTCCCAGTGTTTCATAGCGGAGAGAGAAACGAAACGTGCGTCGTTGGGATCTTCCACATCCATGGCCTGCGGGAAGTTCAGGGGCAGGATGAAGGCCGCTTTAGTGGCGGCGATTTCTTTCATGCGCTGGTATTCGTTTCCACTGCCTTTAAGGATATACTGCACGCCAAATTCATCGCCGATTCGGTCTGCAGCGATGGCGTTCCATTTATCGGTTGTTTCGAAGATCTGAGGCAGCTGCTGGTGCTGGCTGAAGGCATCGAGCGAAAGATTAACTTCTTTTTTCTCGTTTCCTTTTTTATACCAGAGGGCATCAAGATAGGTCTGCCGCAGCAGAGCGATGCTACCCATCTGGGAGGTTGGATAAACAGAAGTAGAGGAACCTTTGCTGAAGGAATAGTGCATGGAAGCCCTATCCTTTAAGGTTACATAATTTTCTTTTTTGGATGCCAGTGTTACCACGGAGCCGGTTCCTCTTACGATGCCGTCTTTCATGTGTGTGAGCACGGTTCCGAAACCTGCTTCCCGCAGCTGACGGGCTTTGTTCTCATCAACCGTAAACACATGTGCTGCATTTGCTTCTGCTTTGATCGCTGCATTCCATCCCAGGTTTCCTTTTTGAGGGGCGATGGGTGGCGGAGGTGCAGTAAATGAAAAGCGCAATCCGGAAGGAGGAGCGGGCATTCCGTAATCGGCATACACATCGATGAAAGATGGGTAAATGAATTTACCCTGGCAATCGATCACCTGTGCACCTTGTGGCACCGTGAGGTTGGTACCGATGGCCAGGATCTTTCCGTCTTTGACCACCATAGAGGCCTGGGTGAGCGTGGTTTTTGGATCTTTCACGATCGTGGCATTGATAAAGGCCACTGTTCCGTTTCTGGGGTCGGCAATTCCGTTACCGGTGAATCCGGTCTGGGCGATTGAGTAGGAAACCGACAGCAACAGAAACCACGACAACAAATACTTTCTCATGTATTGAAGGTTTGGTTTTAGTTCTCGGAAATTACGCTTAAATCGCCTTATAGCCAAAGTCTATAGAGGCTGCTCAACGTTTAACCAGTAGTCTGGAACGCTGTACCAGAAATACGCCGATGAAGATCATGGCAGCGGACAGAATTTTTATCCAGCTGATATGTTCCTGCAGAAAAAGAACAGACACTCCGGTAGCAAAAATGGGTTGCAGATAGATATAACTTCCGGTAGCAGAGGCGGGAAGATGGTTGAGTGCATAGATGTTCAGCAGGTACCCCAGAAAAGTAGCCAGTAGTACGATGACAGCGATCGCCGCGTAGTCGGTCAGTGAAAAAGACAACCAGGGTGCTTCTGTGAACTGGTTCCAGCCAATGGGAATGATGATCAAGCTTCCGAAGGTGAAGGCCCAGGTCAGAATCTGGAGGGGCGAATATCGGTTCATCAGTGGTTTCACGAGTACAAAATAAATGGCGTACGACATTGCATTGAGTGCGATGAACACATCGCCAAGAAGAACATTTGAGCCGGTTCCTGAATTTTCTTTGGTGGTGATTAGCAGGGCGGCCCCGCTTATGCCAATGGCCAGGCCTCCGATCGTGAGCAGGCTGATGCGTTCTTTCAGAAACAGAAATGCCGTAACCGTTATAAGAAGTGGTGTACACAGCATCAGAAGGGCCGCATGG
>CANHUD010000231.1 GCA_947463665.1 Sphingobacteriales bacterium | reverse complement strand
TCATGTTACCACCTTTCCGGACAATACTTTGGGGCATGCAGCCACGGCCAATCTGCGGAAACTGGGCGTAGATACCCAATTCATTCAACATGGCAATGGCCGTCTCGGATTGTATTTTGTTGAGGCAGGAGCAATGAACCGCGCCACGGCGCTAACCTACGATCGTCTGCCTTCTGCCTTCTCCGCCATCAGTGCGCATACATTTGACTGGGAAAAAATACTGGAAGGGGTGGATTGGTTCCACTGGACCGGCATCACTCCGGCGATCTCTCAGGGAGCTGCAGATAGCCTGATGGAAGCACTCAAAGTGGCCAATGCCAAAGGCATACAGGTTTCTGCCGATATCAACTATCGGATGGGACTCTGGTTATATGGGAAAACACCCGCTGAAATCCTCGGTCCACTCGTGGAAAAAAGCAATGTGGTAGTGGCTGCTGCATCCGATACGGAAAGTATTTTCGGTATCTCCGGTGAAGAATATACTATTCTGGCCCAAAACCTGAAACAACGCTTTCCCCGCATGCAACACTTGCTGGCCTCCCGCAGAACCGGCATCAGTGCAGATCACAATACACTTAGTGGTATATACTGGAACGGCTCAGAAGTCCTGGAAACCAGAACACATGATGTGGACAATATCATCGACCGCATCGGAAGTGGGGATTCTTTCATATCCGGTTTTATTTACGCCCATTTCCAGGGCTATACCGATCAGGAAAAGATCGATTTTGCTGCGGCATCTGCTGTGCTCAAACACTCCATCGAAGGGGACCATAACCTCGCCTCCGTTCAGGAGATCCGAAATTTAATGAGCGGCGAAACCGGAGGCCGCGTTAAACGTTAACCCAAAACCTACATTTCCATGTCCCGTATCACTGCTCAAGAAACCATTTCCAGCCTGCTCCATACCCGTTTTTTACCGCTCTTCAATGTAGCAGATGCGGATGTTTGTAAACACATTATTCGCAGCTCTTATGCCGCCGGACTCCGGACCTTTGAGCTAACCAATAGAGATAGTAGCGCCTATCGGGTGTTCTGTGAACTGGTACCTTTTGTAGAAGCGGAATGCCCGGAGCTCTCTCTGGGAGTGGGAACTGTAACAGATCGGGAAACCGCCGAAAAATTTCTGGATGCCGGTGCTGATTTCATCGTGGCCCCAATCTTTGATGCCGGAACACTCGAAATTTGCAGGGAACGATACGTACCCTATATCCCGGGCTGTTTTTCACCGTCGGAACTCTTCCATGCTCACCGCTCCGGATGTGCCTTCGTAAAACTCTTCCCGGCAGGAACACTGGGGCCCGATTATGTGAAAAATATCATCGCACCCATGCCTCAGTTGAAAATCGTAGGAACCGGAGGTGTTCAGTTCGATGAGGCCTCTGTAAAAAGTTGGTTCAGCGCTGGAATTGCAGCGTTGGGCATCGGTAGCTCCGTATTCACAAAAGACCGGCTCTCCCGAAAAGACTATGCAGCGATCGAAGCGGATCTGAAGGCCATCATGACCTACTAAAGAAAACCCAGCTCCAGCTTGGCCACCTCGCTCATCCGGTCTTTTGTCCAGGCCGGAGTCCAGGTGATCTCCACATACACATCGTTCACCCCTTCAATGGTACGGATCTTCTGGTCCACTTCATGAGGGAGTGATTGCGCAGCCGGACAACTCGGGGCGGTTAGTGTCATCACTACCTGCACGTTGTTGATCGGTAAAACGTTTACTTCGTAAATAAGACCAAGATCCCAGATATTGACAGGAATCTCCGGATCAAAAATTTCTTTGATCTTTTCTATGACTTTCTCTTTCAGTACTTCTTCGTTCATCATGTGGCAGAGGATTTGGATTGCCAGGCCAGCGCATCGAGCTTGATCTGTTTCAGCATCGCGCGCAAGCCGTTGGAACGGGTCTGCGCCAGATGACTGGTCATTCCGATGTCATCAATAAACGTGACCGGGGCGCCAACAATATCAGCCGGTTTCTGTCCGGAAAAAACCCTGACCAGCATCCCGGCAAGGCCTTTAACGATCATGGCATCACTATCAGCCTGGAAAAATACATGCCCGTCTTTGTATTCAGAATGCATCCAAACCTGCGACTGGCAGCCCTTTATCTTGTTCTCCTCGGTCTTGTATAGCGGATCGATGGCCGGTAATTTTTTTCCCAGATCGATGAGGTACTCATACTTCTCTTCCCATGTGTCGAACAGGGAAAACTCCTCCACGATCTCCTGTTGTATGTCTGCAATCAATGCCATCAGCGCAGAATTTTTATGGCTTTATGTAAGCCGGCTACCAACCGGTCGATCTCCTCTTTTGTATTGTATGCCGCAAACGACGCTCGGGTAGTACCCGTAATGTTCAGACACTGCATCAGCGGCATAGTACAATGTGAACCCGTGCGAACCGCTATGCCCTGCTGATCGAGCAATACCCCCAGATCCTGCGGATGAATGCCTTCCGCCACGAAAGAGATCACACTAACCTTTTCGGCTACATCACCCTTGATCTGGATGCCGGGAATCTGACGCAACTGTTCCGTACCATACTGCAACAGATCGTTTTCGTGCCGGCGAATGTTCTCTTTCCCGATTCCGTTGATGAATTCAAGCGCTGCTTTCATCGCCACTGTATCGGCAATGTTGGGTGTACCCGCTTCAAATTTATACGGCAGATCGTTGTACGTGGTTCCATCAAATCGCACTTCTTTGATCATCTCCCCTCCGCCATGGAAAGGAGGCATGGCCTCCAACAGTTCCCTTTTGCCATACAGCGCTCCCACACCGGTAGGTGCATAAAGCTTATGGCCGGAGAAGGCAAAAAAATCGCAGTCGAGCTCCTGTACATTGATATCCAGATGAACGGTAGATTGGGCACCATCGATCATCACCACTGCACCTACAGCATGCGCCGCATCGATAATGACTTTGACCGGATTGATCACCCCCAAAGAATTGGAGGCATGCACCACCGATACCAGTTTGGTCCGCGGATTCAACAGCTTGTAGTATTCCTCCAGCAGAATCTCCCCATGGGCATTGATCGGAATAACCTTCAGGACGGCTCCTTTCTCGGCCGCCAGCATTTGCCAGGGAACAATGTTGGAATGGTGCTCCAGACTGGAAATGATGATCTCATCCCCCTCGAGGATGTTCGCCCGGCCCCAGCTATATGCCACCAGATTAATGCCTTCTGTGGTGCCACGGGTAAAGATGATCTCCTCTGTGGAAGGAGCACCAATGAAGGCCCGAACGGCTTCGCGGGTAGCTTCGTAAGCAGCAGTTGCTTCCTCTGCCAGTGTATGGATGCCCCGGTGGATGTTCGCATTGTACATGCTGTAATATTCCACCAGTGCATCAATCACCACCTGTGGCTTCTGCGAGGTGGCTGCATTATCAAAATAGACCAGTGGTTTCCCCTTCAGCTCCCGCTGTAAAATCGGAAACTGACTCCTTATCCTCTCAACATCATACCCTGCTGTACTGGTCATATCTGAAATTATACGGTAAAATCCAATCTTTCTGAAATCAGCTGGTCCACATACGCACGTAAAGGTTCCGCTTTGATATTGTCCAGAATGTCCACCGCAAACGCATGCATCAGGAGTGATTTGGCGTTTTTCTCGCCAATGCCTCTGGCGCGAAGATAGAAAAGCGCTTCCTCATCCAGTTTGCCGATGGTACAGCCATGAGAGCATTTTACATCATCCGCAAAGATCTCCAGCTGTGGTTTGGTATTGACACTAGCCGTATCGGTTAGTAGCACATTCTTGTTCGACTGGTAGGCATTGGTTTTCTGTGCGTCTTGTCGCACAAAAATTTTACCGTTGAACACACCGGTAGAAGATCCGTCCATAATGCCTTTGTACAATTCATTGCTGAAACAGTTGGGCATCACATTGTCTACAATGGTATGGTTGTCTACATGCGTTTTCCCATCCAGCAGGTACAGTCCGTACATGTGTGATTCACCGTATTCGGCTTCCATCACCATATTGAGGTTGTTTCGTACGATGTTACCGCTCAGGGAAATAGTGGTAGCGTTGGTCAGTGCTTTTCCAATCTGTGTGAACTGGGTGGTGCAGACCTGACTCGCATGCGGACCTTCGTTCTGGATCTTATAGAAGTGTACCACGGCATCCTGTTCTGCTACTACCTCTGTAACCTGATTGGTTAGGGTATCCTGCTGACCAAGAGATACATGATGTTCCGTGATCTGAATATGGGCGCCTGCAGACACATAGACCAGGGCTCTGGGCATGGCCAGGATGGAATGGCTGCGGTTATCGTTCACATAATAGATGTATACCGGTTTTTCTACCAGCGTGCCTTTGCGGACATGAATGAACAATCCGTGATCTGCGAAAGCGGTGTTCATGGCATGAATGCCATCCGGATGATATTTGGCACTGTGGCCAAGGTGGCGGTTGATCAGCTCCTTATGTGCTCCGTTGGCTTCTGCACCGAGAGAAGCAATGTAGACTTCGCTGG
>CANHUD010000230.1 GCA_947463665.1 Sphingobacteriales bacterium | reverse complement strand
CCCTAACAGCAAAAGTAGTGTTGGGTCTCCAAAATAAGGATTACTTATTTTCGGAGGATCAATAATAAACCAAAATCCGATAAGTATAAATCCAACTGAACCAGCAAGCATGAGTAATAACTTTTTCTTGCTAAGTGGTATTTCAATTGGGCCTGTCATTCTTTCCATTGTATTATTAAATTGATATCAGTTTTTATAATTCAAGCGGATATTCATGCAAAAAATTAATTGAATCGAGTTTACAATATCCAATTTTATTTACTAATCCCTATTGCATAATTTTAAGTCGATCACACGATACAACTATAAATAATAAAATAAAAGTCAATAGACTTTTTATCCAATATTGAGCATAACTGCATATCCATTGTTCTGCATCCGAATTTATTTTTAAAAGTAACTTTCAAATGTCAGGCCATTAAACTGATATACACCTCCATCTGCCATTCCAAACCACAGTTTTCCGTTACTATCTTCAAATATGGAGAGAGCGAAATCATTCCTAAGACCATTCATCTTTGTGTAATTCAGCATATTCTTTCCAACACAAAGAAAAGTCAAAAAGAATATGAGTATCAGGTATATCAATTTTACTATTTATTATTTTTTAATCATTAAAGTACTTCATAATCTCATTTGTTATTACTAAATGTCCCTTTTCGTTAGGATGATTAACCTGAGACATATAATCGTTTATACAGTCACAGCCTTCGCTTATTTGCTTGAACCTGGAATAGCTGTCAGCAAGGCCAATATTATATTTCTTTGATAATTCTTTTATTTGATTGGAATGTTTCTCCAATTCATTGTCATTATCTGTAAGTTTAATTCCTACGTCCGGAGATGGGGTCAGCAAAATTATTTTAATCCCATCTTGCCTGGCTCTTTTAATCATTTTTTCCCATGCCTTTCTTGATTCATCGAGTCCGACACTTCTATCATTCAATGCATAGTCAATAAATAAAATGTCAGGTTTGTGATTAAGAACATCCTCTTCAAATCTTTTTAATCCACTTACAGAATTCTCGCCGCCTATCGAAGTAATGATCACATTAATTACAGCATATGGATATTTATCTTTTAGTAGTTTAAGAACTTGAAATGGATATGAAGCAAATGTGTTAACAGTGGGTGTTTTGAAATAGCCGGATGGTACTGAATGTCCGTGGAATACAAGATTAATTGTCCGGTTATTCGGCCACTTTTTTATAAGCTCTTTTTTTACTTCACTTAAGTAATCCGAAGCTGGCTGTGGCTCGTTAAAGATCACAGGAGTTTCAAAAGCATACAAACTTAGCAAAATGATAAATATTGTTATTGTTTTCAGCCTTTTCATTATCTGTTTTGTATCGTGCTAAAATGGATTCTTACCAATCTAATATAGGCAAGATCCTTCACAGTTGCGCACCACCGACCTTCAAATATCCAGTTACGAACCCATCACATATGCCTAATATCCAATAAAGTAAAAGGAGCCTTACGCATGGGCTCCTTTTACTTTATCGAATTTAGATTTATCTAACTGGAAACATCTCACTTTAATTTTAAGAACTTTCGGATCGTAACTCCTTTTCTATCTGTTATCTTTAAATAGTATACACCATTTTCGAGTTGATGGATATCTAATACGGTAGCATTCAATGATTTTGAGATCAGGAGTGAACCATTGACGTTATAGACTTGCACAAATGTCTTTGATAAAAAACCCTCAATTAATAAATACTCCTTCGCTGGATTTGGATAAATCCTGATCGATGGGTTCTGATTATTAGAAACCGAGGTTACACCAATGTCCTGTGTAACCAGAAGGCTCTGAGGTACGAGTCCGGGGGATGAAACCGTCACGTATGCGGTACGAGTTGTATTGCTTGTGTTTTGATCCGCTACCAAGGTAATGGTATTGTTCCCGGATCCACTTGTCAAATTGGGCAACAGCCATACTTGGCTGCTTGAAACCGTCCAGCCTACATTCGACAGAATGTCGAAAGTCTGCTTACTACCGGGTGCCGCTTCAATGGCTAACGCATACTTCGACAGATTCAACAGATTGGTCGTACTGTTGATCTGGTAAATATCATCAAAGTAAAATGTTGAGTTATCTGTTCCATTACCCACCGAACCAAAATCAAACATCAGTACAACCTTGTTGTAGACATTCGATGGTTTTCCCGAAAAATTCCAGGTAAGTGTTTCCCACTGATTCGATTTCGTGGTCGTTGCAGAAACTTCTGAAGGTCCTACGTCACCCTCCAACTTGAATAAAACAGTAACGCCAGCACGTGGCGACAATACTTTCATAGAGAAGATACCAAGAGAATTCAAGTCGATCTTGTTACTCAGTGTCAGATAACTGCCGGCCCAGGTTGCTCCGGCATTACGGATAATTTTCCCGACCTTACTGCTGAAGTTAATGCCAGAAAGTGACGGGTTGTTCACTACAGACCCTGCCCCTCCATCAAAGTCCGTGAATTTGTACGTGCCACTCAACTCAAAATTGATAGGCAGTGTAATGGCCATGGCAGAACCGGCCTGGGTAACATTCACAGTCTTAGGCGACAAACCTGCAGCGGTAATGGTAACAGCCGCAGTACGACTTGTTGTAACGGTATTGTCTGTCGCTGTAGCTGTGATTGACGCAACTCCCGTCCCGGTTGTACTACTGAGTGTCAACCAAGTCTGGCTGGATGAGGCTGTCCATGTTACATTGGAGGTGATGTCAATTTTTTGAGGATTGTTAGCGGTGGCATTGAAACTTAAATCACTTTGATTCACATTTAAATATGGTACTCCTCCGGCATCCTGAGTGATGGTTACCGTCTGATTACTCAATCCGGTGGCCGAAAATGTAACCAATGCTACTCGTGGGCTTGTTGTTGGATTTTCAAGGGCGGTAAATGTGACGGTGGCATTCCCAAATCCTGATCCGGGTGCAACGCTCAGCCAGCTTTGATTACTCACGGCTGTCCAGGATACATTGGCACTTACATCTATATTTTTTTTGCTGTTCGCAAATGCCTGAATGGAAGTGTTGCTGGAAGAAAGAGTCAATGTAGGCGTAGCCGTTCCTTTGTATGCGAAAGTTAGTTTCCCGATGTTGAACCCCGGCTTGTCAAATACCAGTCGCATGACATGCTTTCCTACAGGAAGCACAATCCCATTGACGGTTTTTGTAGCCCAGACATTCCAGTTATTACCGGTGAAACCAACCGTGATATTGTTGATGACTGTATTGCCATCCACTTCCAGATGAAACGGTCCTCCGCCTCCGGCCACACCGGATGCATATCTGAAAGAAAGATCGTAGGTGCCTGCCTGGGCAATGTTTACGGTATATTCCAGCCATTCACCTGCATCAATCCATCCCACGGTATTTCCTTCTCCCGTGGTTGGGCCGGCATCAACATATTCCGGACTCCTGAAAGATCCTGCTTCATTCCAGGCATTGGCATCAAAATAGGTGATATTCTGACCAATCCCACCTTCATAGTAATCATAGTTACCCGGCTCTATAACTTCTGACGGAATGGAAACAATTTTGCCCTGATAGGCTAAGGTGGAGCCAACAACAACTGATACTACATTTGAAATTTCAACGGAGGAACCCACAAATACTTTGGCATAGAAACCATGCACTTTTGCGGTCAGGTTTCCTACAGTTGAGGTGAAAGGCGCAGTCGTTTTCGTATCAACCAGCACCGAACCATCATAAAACTCCACTTTCGTAATGCCTGAGCCGGTAACAGAAGCGGTTAAATCCACCGAACCACCTGTTGGAACCTTTAACTGAGAAGAAGATAATGACACGGATGCCGCAATATCTTTACTTGTTTTCAAGGTCCTGGCAGGAACAGTCATGGTGAATCCATCTGAATAGGTTACTACTATCTGAGTTGCGCCGTAGTTATGTGCCACATACGTCTTATCCCCTGCCTTTTCAAACACTGCCGATATCGGATGGCTGGCCGTAACCGTTGCATCAACCGTGCCCATTCCATTGAAAGCATGAAGCCAGTGATAGGTGTGGGCGTCTGTATTGCCGTTTTTTATTTTAAAATTTGGATAGTTGTTGTAAAGATTAACGGCCTCCGAAGGGTTGGTAAATGAGAGGAAAGACCAATAGTTTTCAAACCAGAGATTGTCATTCGGTGTTTTTGTCAGCACGCCTGTTTTAGCCGTCATATCAGTCCATAGCCTGGACGCGTAAGCTTTATTATGACCGTGATAAAGATGTGAAGCGGTCATCGGAAATATTTCTATCCCATACATGGCAGCAATATCGCCGGTCCAGAAGGTATTCCGGTCATATCCATTTCCCCAAACACGGGCACACATCATATGAGCATAGGTTGTCGCAAAATTGCGGTCGCTCATATCAAACCAATACTCTTCGATGGCCGTCTGCTCAGTCGTGTATAAGTAGATACCCAGATCCCGAATAGCTGTATTTCCGGTGATCTCGCCCCAGTGAATAAGAGATGCATTGAAATTCATCGCTTCTGAGGAGGATTCCTGGTTATT
>CANHUD010000229.1 GCA_947463665.1 Sphingobacteriales bacterium | reverse complement strand
CCCCAAAATAACCGCGAATACCGTGAACCAGCCTATTTCGAAAAGATAAAATCATTCGACGTCACGTCCATACCTGTACCGGAAGATCTGCCGGCAGTAGCTGCTCAGCTCATACGTGTCCCGAATATTGCCAGCAAGCGCTGGATCTACACCCAGTACGATAGTATGGTGGGCACCGCGAATACCGCTACCAACCAGCCTTCCGATGCTCCGGTGGTAGCTGTTAAAGGCACGAAAAAAGGGCTGGCGGTAACAACCGACTGCAACAGTCGTTATGTGCGTGCCGATCCCTTCACCGGCTGCATGATCGCGGTAAGCGAAGCAGCCCGAAACATCACCTGCTCTGGCGGAGAACCACTCGGGGTGACCAACTGTCTGAATTTCGGTAATCCGTTTGATCCCGAAGTTTATTATCAGTTCGTATATGCCATCAAGGGAATGGGAGAGGCCTGTAAAGCCTTCAACGCTCCGGTTACCGGAGGGAACGTAAGTTTCTACAACCAGGGACCCGATGGTCCGGTTTATCCTACACCTACCATCGGAATGGTGGGGTTACTCGAGGATATCAGCCAGAAAATGACCCTTGATTTCAAAAAAGAAGGGGACCGCCTTTGGCTGGTTGGACAAAGCCGCAACGACATCCACTCATCTGAGTATTTACACAAGATCAAGGGGGTTGAATTTTCTCCTGCTCCTCATTTTGACCTGGAGGAAGAGGTACAGCTGCAACAAACCATAAGAGCGCTGATTCAGCATAAACTGATTGAGTCTGCTCACGATGTAAGCGAAGGCGGCCTGTTCATCACCCTCTGCGAAAGTGCTTTCAACAGAGGACTCGGATTTAGGGTAACCACTAAAGAGGGTATCCGGAAAGACGCCTGGCTGTTCGGCGAAGCACAGTCGCGGGTAGTGGTTTCAATAGCTCCTGAAAAGGAAGCCGCCTTCCTGGAGCTGCTGTCGTCCATGGGAATGACCCATGAATCGCTGGGAGAAGTCACCAACGGACAGATCGAGATCGATGCTGCTTCCTGGGGAGTCATTCAGGATTGGAAAGAAAAATATGATACAGCCATTGAAGCACATCTTCAGGGCGAAACCGCTGAATCAGCTTTAACTGCTGTATAATGGAAAAGGATAGTCTGATCATAGTAACAGGTGCAGCCGGATTCATAGGAAGTGCGCTTGCCGGATATCTAAACCATTTAGGTTATACTAACCTCATTCTGGTAGATGATTTTTCCCGTGAGGATAAAAAACGAAACTGGGAAACCAAATCGTATGCACAGTGCATTGATCGTGCTGTTTTTTTCGAATGGTTAAAAGCCAGCCATCCTCCGGTTCGACTGATCTTTCACCTGGGTGCCCGCACAGATACCACGGAGTTCGATTATGCTGTCCATGAAAAATGGAATGTCCGTTATTCTCAGGATATCTGGCAATATTGTTCGGAACAAAATATACCGCTGATCTATGCTTCTTCTGCAGCTACCTATGGTGGCGGTGAGTTAGGCTATAAAGATGACCATTCGCTTTGTGCGCAACTGAAACCGCTGAATCCATACGGGGTTTCCAAAAATGAATTCGACAAATGGGCACTTGCACAGTCTGATGCCCCGCCCCACTGGTACGGGTTGAAATTCTTCAACGTGTATGGACCTAATGAATACCATAAGGGAAGAATGGCCAGTGTAATCTTTCATGCATTCAACCAAATTCGGGAGCAGGGATTTGTAAAATTATTCCGCTCACATCGTCCGGATTTTGAAGACGGGGAGCAGCTGCGTGATTTTGTATATGTAAAAGATCTGGTAAAGGTATGCGTCTGGCTGATGGATCAACTTCCCGCATCCGGTCTTTATAATCTGGGTACAGGTAAGGCCAGAAGCTTTGCAGATCTGGCCCGTTCAACGTTTGCCGCGTTGGATACAGAACCCGATATCCGGTTTATCGATATGCCGGAGGATATCCGGGACACCTATCAGTATTTTACAGAAGCAGATATGTCTAAACTGCTGGATGCCGGTTACCCGCACCCTTTTTACAGCCTGGAAGACGGAGTAGATGATTATGTTCGTCAATTTCTGTCGCCCAAAAATTTTTACTGAGGATGAACAAAAAGATTGCCATAATTGGTGGCGGTAATCTCGGCCTCTCCATGGCAGAGGGGCTCCTGAAAAGTGGATTCGTAGCGCCTGAACACCTGATGATTACGCGCCGGAATATCGGTTCCCTGCAACATATGGAAGAACGCGGAGTGCTTGTAAGCGACAACAACGCAGAAGCGGCGCGTTATGCAGATCTCCTCATCCTGGCAGTCAAGCCGTTTCAGATAAAGGATGTAGTGGCAGGTATCGCATCGGAACTTAGTTCACGGCATCTGCTGGTTTCCGTCATCACGGGTGTAAGCCTTGATGAACTGCAGGAATACGCGGGAGAACATATTCCGGTGGTCAGAGCCATGCCCAACACGGCCATTGCTATTCAGGAGAGCATGACCTGCATCTGTTCCCGAAAGGTGAGCGAAGAGCAGATGGCGTATATTTCGGATTTGTTCAACCAGCTCGGCAGGGTAGTGGTGATTGAGGAAAAGCTCATGGATGCGGCCACCGTACTCGGTGCCTGTGGTATTGCGTATGCCCTTCGCTTCATACGGGCAAATATCCAGGGGGGTATCGAAATTGGTTTTGATGCTAAAACAGCTGCCCTGATCGCTGCACAAACCGTTAAAGGTGCAGCTGAATTGCTGATCCAGACAGGCCGCCATCCGGAACAGGAAATCGATAAGGTTACCACACCCAAAGGGTGTACCATAGCCGGACTGAACGAAATGGAACATCAGGGCTTCAGTTCTTCCCTTATCAAAGGAATCGTGGCAAGTTTCGATAAGATACAGGACTGATCCTCAGCTGTATAAAATGCTGTCTGTATTTTTTCCACAAAAGACGCTCATCGGTCTGACATCTATTTAATAACCCTACCTTTGCATGACCTTCAGGATTTTCTCCACCGGGTCTGTAAAGTGTTTCTCTATGGCAAAATACATTTTCGTTACCGGCGGGGTAACTTCTTCTTTGGGTAAGGGCATCATTTCTGCTTCTTTGGCAAAACTTTTACAGGCCAGAGGCTTCAAAGTTACCATCCAGAAATTTGATCCATACATCAACGTGGATCCGGGTACATTGAATCCATATGAACATGGAGAGTGCTATGTAACCGAAGACGGGGCAGAAACCGATCTGGATCTGGGTCATTACGAACGCTTTCTCAATATTTTCACTTCCCAGGCAAATAATGTGACAACGGGTAAAATTTACCAGACCGTCATCAATAAAGAGCGGGAAGGCGCATACCTTGGAAAGACTGTACAGGTCATTCCGCACATCACCGACGAGATCAAGCGCAGGATGAAACTCCTGGGTACGCAGGGGTATGATATCGTGATCACAGAAATCGGTGGAACAGTAGGGGATATCGAAAGTCTGCCCTTTATTGAAGCGGTGCGCCAGTTGCAATGGGAACTCGAAGAGGAGGACTGTCTGGTGGTTCACCTAACGCTTGTTCCCTATCTGAAAGCGGCCAAAGAACTCAAGACCAAGCCCACACAGCACAGTGTTAAGATGATGAGTGAAAACGGGGTGCATCCCGATATCATCGTTTGCCGCACCGAACGTCCGCTCTCCATCGAAATCCGTAAAAAAATTGCTCTTTTCTGTAATGTAAAAACAGAAGCAGTTATAGAAGCGGCGGATGCTTCAACGATCTATGAAGTACCGCTGGCCATGATGCGCGAAAAGCTGGATGTGATCTGTCTTAAAAAGCTGAACATCACCGGATACAAAGAGCCGGAATTGTCGAAATGGAAAGAATTCCTGGATAAACTCAAATATCCCAAGGCAAAGGTCAGCATCGGGCTCATCGGTAAATATATCGAACTGCAGGATGCCTATAAATCCATCCTCGAGGCATTCGTACATGCCGGTGCCATCAACGAATGCAAGGTTGATGTGATCAATATACACAGCGAATTCATCAGTGAAGAGAATGTTTCTGAAAAACTTTCCAATCTGGATGGACTGCTGGTAGCACCCGGATTCGGAATGCGGGGCATCGAAGGAAAAATACTGGCAGTAAAATATGCCCGGGAACACAAGCTTCCCTTCTTCGGTATCTGCCTGGGCATGCAGATGTCGGTCATAGAATTTGGACGAAACGTACTGGGGCTAAAAGCCCATTCCACGGAGATGGATGCGTCCACTCCGGATCCGGTCATCGATCTGATGGAAGGTCAAAAACAGGTGACAGCAAAAGGTGGTACCATGCGACTGGGATCCTATCCCTGTTCTCTGGCATCCGGAAGCCTGGCTGCTAAGCTGTATGGAGCAAATCAGATCCATGAACGTCACAGGCATCGCTGGGAGTTTAACAATGCATATCTGGACAGATATCAACAGGCGGGCATGCTGGCAAGCGGCCGGAATCCGGAAACAGGACTGGTTGAAGTGGTAGAACTGGAGGATCATCCGTTTTTT
>CANHUD010000228.1 GCA_947463665.1 Sphingobacteriales bacterium | reverse complement strand
CGAGCCTGGCCGTTCTGGAATTCAAAACCCTGCTGGTGGATGCAGATCCACAGGCAAACAGCACCACGGGTATTGGGTTTGACCTGCAAAACATTCAGAAAAGTCTGTACGACTGCATGGTGAACCAGGAATCTGCGAAAGAGGTCATCCTCACATCTGAAATCCCTCATCTGCACCTGATCCCCTCTCACATCGATCTGGTAGGTGCTGAAATTGAGATGATCAACTACCCCAATCGGGAAACAGTGCTGAAAAATATCCTGCACGAAGTGCGGGATGAGTATGACTTCATCATTATCGACTGCTCTCCTTCCCTCGGGCTGATCACCGTAAATGCGCTGGTTGCTGCCGATAGTGTGGCGATTCCGGTGCAGGCGGAATATTTCGCCCTGGAAGGCTTGGGTAAACTGCTGAATACCATTCGTATGGTGCAGAGCCGACTGAACCCGGAACTCGCCATCGAGGGCATTCTGATGACCATGTACGATGGACGTCTGCGGTTGTGCAACCAGGTGGTAAGTGAAGTCCGCCGCCATTTTGATGAAATGGTATTTGATACCATCATCCATCGCAATACGCGCATCAGCGAGGCGCCGAGCGTAGGCAAACCTGTGATCCTCTACGATGCAGAAAGCAAGGGAACAATCAACTACCTGAATCTGGCCAAGGAGATCCTGCAGAAGAACAATATGACCAAAATCAGCCAGGAAGAAAGAATCTTACGTTAATATCACTCATGAGCAACACAAACGGACCATCAAACAAGGGAGCCTCCCCCAGCAATGGCAAGCAGAAAGAACAGCTGGGTATGGGTATACGCTCCCTGTTGAAAAATATTGATGCAGACCTTAAAACCTCCTCCGGCCAGCTTCGGAAGGATGTAATAGAGAAAACCACCTCCGTCAATGTTATCCCCATTGACCAGATCATCGTTAACCCGCTCCAGCCACGGCAGGATTTCGATGAAAAAGCCCTGAAGGAACTTTCGGATTCCATTCAGCTCCACGGCATTATTCAGCCGCTCACCGTCTCTATTATCGCTCCCAATAAATACCGGCTCATCGCCGGGGAACGACGTCTTCGGGCCTCCAAAATGGCCGGTATCAAGGAAGTACCGGTCTATCTCAGAGAGGTCAATGACCAGCAGCTGCTGGAGCTCGCGCTCTTGGAAAACCTGCAGCGGGAAGATCTGAATGCCATTGAAATTGGCCTCAGCTACCAGCGGCTTATGGATGAATGTTCTCTCACCCAGGAACAGGTGGCCAAACAAATGGGGAAGGAACGATCCACGGTAGCCAACTATATCGGTCTGCTTAAACTACCTCCGGATATTGTTGTAGAAGTGCGCAAGGGTACACTTAGCATGGGACATGCACGGGCTCTGATCGGCATCAAAGAAGTGGATAAGCAGATCCATGTTTTTAAGAAAATCGTACGCGATGGGTTGTCGGTCCGCCAGACCGAAGAACTCGTCCGGGAAATATCACCCAAAGATAAATCTGCAGCTGCCAAACCCAAGACCGATAAACCGCCTACCCTCTACAAACAATATGAGGATAAGATCGGTTCCCATTTTGGTACCAGAGCCATCATACAGCATCACAAATCCGGAAGGGGCACGATCACACTGGAATATTATTCGATTGATGATTTCAACGCCATTCTGGACAAGCTGAATCTTTCCGGACAATAACCATGCATCGAACCGTCTTCTTTCTGATTGTACTTTTTGCTTTTACGCTGCTTGGCACGAATGTCAGCGCTCAGTGGTCGGCCGATTCCAGTAAAAAAAGAGTGGAAACAAAGCTAACCCTTCCTGATAGTACAAAAAAGCTGAACTCAAAAGATACAGCTGCAAAGAAGCCAAAATCTGAAGCGTCCAAAGCGGCCTTCAGAGCCGCCGTGCTGCCCGGCTGGGGGCAGGTGTATAATAAAAAATACTGGAAACTGCCGCTGGTTTATGGAGCGCTGTCTATTCCTGTGGTTACCTTTCAGTACAACCTTACCTGGTACCAGAAAACCCGCGAGGCCTATACAATTCGGTATTACAACGATACGTCCAGGGTTACAGATCTTCCGACAGACAAAATTGATCCGCGCCTGGTACCACTCTCAACTGGTTCTTTACGAAATTACCGCAATTCTTTCAGGCAAAACGTGGATTATTCCGTACTGGCGTTTCTGCTGATCTGGGGACTGCAGATCGTGGATGCCACAGTGGACGCGCATCTCCGCGGGTTCAACATCAGTGATGACCTCAGCCTGCGGGTGAAACCCGTGCTGGCTCCCGGAAGTTGTACCGGTATCGGACTGGTACTAACCAAAAGAGAGGGGCGGCCTGATAAACCTGTCATCGGCTTTTAAAAAAATACTATGAATATTGCGCTGATCGGATACGGAAAAATGGGAAAAATCATTGAACAGATTGCTCTCGGGCGGGGGCATCAGGTTCCGTTGAAAATTGATCTGAACAATCTGGATGAATGCACAACGGACAATCTCCGTACATGCGATGTGGCCATCGAATTCACCGGTCCGCATAGTGCGTTTGACAATGTAATGAAAGGCCTGAAAGCCGGGATTCCCGTTGTTTGCGGTTCCACCGGCTGGCTGGAAAAATATTCAGAAGTCACCGATTTTTGTCAGCAGGCGGATGGAAGCTTTCTTTATGCCAGCAATTTTTCCATTGGTGTAAACATTTTCTTTGAACTCAACCGCGTACTGGCGGAGATGATGGCTAACCAGAATGGATATGATGTGCGTATGACAGAAATACATCATACACAGAAAAAGGATGCACCCAGTGGCACCGCCATCACGCTGGCAGAACAGATTCTTGAAAAAATAACCAGAAAAACCAAATGGGTGAATGAAGCATCTTCCGATGCAGATGCGCTTTCCATTGAAAGCATCCGGGAGGATCCTGCTCCGGGTACTCATACCATTGTGTATGATTCTGCAGTCGACAGCATCGAGATCCGGCATACGGCCCATAACCGAAACGGATTTGCCACGGGAGCCGTTCTGGCAGCAGAATTCCTGAATGGAAAAAAAGGTGTATATTCCATGAAAGACGTCCTTTCTATCCGCTAATATCCTAATCCAGTTGCTCATCGATGCTGAATAAAAAAACACAATATGCGCTGCAGGCCCTGATCTACCTTACAGAACACGAACAGGAAGGTCCGGCACTGATCTCTGCCATTGCCCAGGAAAAAAAGATTCCGCTGAAATTTCTCGAGAGCATTCTGCTGCAGCTGAAAAACGACGGGATTCTTGACAGCAAAAAAGGCAAAGGCGGAGGCTATCATCTGAAAATGCGTCCGGAAGAGATTTCGCTGGCTCGTATCATCCGGTTGATCCATGGACCGATTGCCATGCTTCCCTGCGTTAGCCTTTATTTCTATGAACGTTGTGCCAACTGCGATGAGGAACATTGCGGCCTGCACGATACTATGATCCTTGCCCGGGATGCCACCTTACAGGTGCTGGAAAATAAATCGATCGCAGACATCAGCAAGCGTCCGGAAACAACTGAACTTACTTCATAATTTACGTCGATTACCTTTTCATATGGCAGAAGATTTACACATCATCAACGGTACCAAAAAAGAACAATACGAAGCACTGATTCCCCAGATCAAGGGGTTGCTGGTAGGAGAAACGGATCTGGTGGCCAATCTGGCCAATGTGGCAGCAGCGCTTAAAGAACAATTTCACTGGTGGTGGATTGGCTTCTATCTGGTGAAAAAAGATGAACTGGTACTGGGACCTTTTCAGGGACCGGTGGCCTGTACCCGCATCCGGAAAGGGCGGGGCGTTTGCGGTAGTTCATGGGAACAGGCCCGCACACTGATTGTTCCGGATGTGGAGAAATTCCCCGGACATATTGCCTGCAGCAGTGCTTCCCGCTCAGAAATAGTAGTGCCTCTTCTGCATGATGGAGAGGTATGGGGCGTGCTCGATGCAGATTCTGAATTGCTGGATCATTATGATGAAACCGATCAGTACTATCTGGAAATGATAGTAGCACTGCTTCAGCCCTGATTCAGTAATGCACGGATCGTTTCCTCGAATTCTTTTTTAAATGCTTCGTGATGGATGCCGGTACCCGGGCCATTGTAACCCGGATGCACTTTCTTAACCTTTCCGTCTTTTCCGATAAAAATGGTGGTTGGAAATGCTTTTATGGGGCTAAAGGCAGGAAGTGTTTTTTCTGTGCGTAACGGATCGGCACTACTAACTCCTGTGTTGAGCATGGGATAAGTGACCTGATGGCGTTGCTGAAACTTCTTCAGGGTAATGGATGCTTTCCGAAAATCGGTGCTGTATTCATACGCCAGAGCCACAACTTCCACCCCACGCTGCCGGTTTTCTTTGTACCATTTGCTCAGGAAAGCGGTTTCATCCATGCAGTTGGGGCACCAGGAGCCCATCAGCTGAACCACCACCACCTTGTTGCGAAAACGTTCATCGCTCAGTGATATAAGGGTTGAATCCAGATCCGGATACCGGAAATGGATGCGCTCTTCGCCGGGT
>CANHUD010000227.1 GCA_947463665.1 Sphingobacteriales bacterium | reverse complement strand
TGTATCGCTTGTTGCAGCGGGATCTGGATGGGAAGGAAAGTCTGAGCAAAGTGGTGAGTGTGGTAATGCCATCGGCCACATCGGTACAAGTGTATCCGGTTCCATCTACAAACGGATCGGTATTTGTGAAGCTACCGGCGGATCAGGTGTTGAAGCTGTTTAGCAGCACAGGTATACTGATGCTGGAGCAGCAGGGTAAGGCCGGTGTGCAGACGTTGAATCTGCAATCCTTACCGAAAGGCCTGTATTATTTGCAGGCAGGTAAGGAGACCGTGCGGGTGATGTTGCAGTAAAAGTAGAAATCTTAATAAGGAGAGGGCAGCTTGGAAGCAGGCTGCCCTTTTTGTATAGTCTGCATCATACGGTTAACTCTTCCAGATCTTCCGTACATAGGTTTCGCTTAATCCGGTCAGACTGGCGATTTCCCGCGCGGTTTTGCCTTCCGAACGCAGGGACTTCACTTTCTGATGGCGTACCTTTTGGATGAGATCCCCCGGCTTTTCCGGTTCCAGTATCCGGTACACCATCGACGTATTGGTATTAAAATGCGTAGTGATCGTCTTCAAGGATGAAGTGGAGAGGTTGTCCCGGATGAAAGCCTCAATTTCTTCCCGGGTGATGCGTGCTTTAGCTTCCGGTTCTTTAGATTCCTCTATTGCCTGCTTCATGTGTCGTACACTCGTTCTGTATCTGAACACGGCCACCACCAACCCTGCCACCATTGCCAGTAATAAGGCGATCACCCAGGACGAGCGATCAGACGGTTCCGGCTGAGCGATTCGTTTTTGAAAGGCGATGATGTTATCGAGTTCATCGAGGTCCAGTACATACAATCCGTTGATACTGCCCGCATAGAGTTTACGGCCTTCCAGATGCAGCGCCCTGCGGTTGAATTCCACGTCGGGGATCAGGGTAGACAATCGGTTATTCTGCAGGTTGTAATGAAACAGGCCTGCGTCCGTTGAAATGATGAATTCCATTTCCCCGATCGGGCAGAGGGTATGGGCTTTTTCGATCTCCTCCGCTTTGCGTTCGATGCTGAAATTATCACGAATTTCCAGAAATGCTTCGGACGTCAGCAATAGTTCTCCCTGAGGCCTGGTATGGCCATCCAGGATCTTTTCATCTGTTTTAGTTAATAAACTTACTGTGCCGGATACGGCATTATAGCTATATAACTGATTGCCCTGGCTAAAGCTCACGGATAGATCAGTTGGATACTCACTTAAAAGTACCACCTCATCCGTTCCTTGTCCGGTGAAGATCACCCGGTTATTTTTAAGGTTACTATCCAGGAGTACCAGCTTATTGCCACTGCAAATGAGGTACTGTCCGAACCTGTCCAGGTATCTTATATCCCAGCAGGGAGGCAGCGAATCTCCTTTTCCCAGGGTTAATTTTCGGATATCAATGGAATCGTTTTTCATCAACTGCATTTCGAACACATCGAGTCCGTATTTACAGATGAAGACTTTCCCGTTATACTCCCGGATGTATCCGTCTGTGAAATTCGGGAAGGGGGGAGGCATCAACCGGTTGCGGTAATAGATCCCCGAGTAGGTGCCGACAAAGTTTTTCGAGATCGTCCGAATGCTGTGGTTGCGGTACGTAAAACCATACGGTCGTACTTCATACACATGCATCCGTCCACCTGCGGTGATGTAGAAGTATGAATCCCGACCGGCATGGTACTCGTTCTTTTTTTCGTCCGGGAAAGGTAGGAGATGCGACATGGCCGACTGCTTGTGGAATCTCACTCCGCTGGAATCCAGCGCGATCCTGCCCTGAGCATCTATCCTCAGATATCCCTTCCAGTCTCTGACCTTTACAGGAGTTGGTCCGTCCATCTGATACACTCCATCCGTGGTACCTGCGTATACATCTCCTTTCCAGTCTGTAACCACATTATAGTAAGAAGGCTTTGAATAGAGGGTGAGCAGGGAGGTATCTCTGCTCTGCTGACTGAGCGCAGGGGTGATGCTTAGCAGAAAAAAAGCCAGGATGAACAAAAACCTGAACACCGTTGAGTTCATGCGTTGGAAATCAATTGATTTCATGAAAAATAGACATTTTATTTCAAAAATGTACGGTTTGTGCTAAAAATTAGCACATGTTGGGATGTTTTTTTTCACGTGATAATTTTTGAGTGGTATCCTGTCAAAAGATGTTTGGGGCATATTCAGGGCAGGGAAGTACGTGTGTATAGTTTTGTCCCTGTATAATTCACTGGTTCTAAAGTTTGTGATGTTTGTAGTCTTTTCTTACCCCAATTATTGAATTTCAGCAAATTAACATGGCAGGTGGACATCGCCATACACAGCTGCCCCATCATATTTAGTACGTATTCATTTAATCATTTATATGGTCCTTAAGTTTTACCCAATTACCAAGATCAGACGTTCCATTCGTCCTGTACTAATGATGTTTACCGCATCCATTATGTTGTCGGCCTTCTGGTCGCTGCCCGTCAATGGGCAGGATCTGACCATCACAACAACCGGTGGAGAAACCGGCACATCCGGTACCAACTGGAGCATTTCCGGCAATACGCTTACGGTGGGTAGCAGTGGGAGTGCATCGATTCATCCCAGTGTGATCACCAATCACCTGCAAAATACAGGTGATTTAACCATCAATCTGCCTTGGCAAAGTCTTGTTAGGCGCAACATAAATATCAACAACACTATTGCCTATGCTGGCTCCAGTGCGAGAACATTAACATTTCAAAGCGCGAATGATATCGTTTTTGCAAATGCTGTCGGGATTACTTCTGCAACGGCAAGTTTAAACTTGGTTCTACGATCATCAACGGGTTTAAGTTTAGGTGACCCAGATAACGGCCTTGTTAAAATGGACGGTATAAACATAGACACCAAGGGCGGGCATTTCTGGGTGGGTGGCGGTACATCAAACACTACATGGAATGGGTTGACGGTTGGTAATTCTCCCGCTGTCACTTGGCTGGACGATGTGCCTGGAATTTCTGTAGTTGGATCAACAATCGCTTCGGGTGGTGGAAATATCTATATGTCCGCGCTATCGTGGAACTCGTCTGATGATGACGGGGTGAATTACGGGATAACCGTTCAAAATTCTACTATTTCATCAGGAGCAGGAGCTATTTATTTTAATGCTGACCTTAAAGGCCGATATACCAATGGAATTGGGATACGTGTCCTCGGTGCTACTTCTATTACTTCAACCTCAGGAGCTATTACTATCTTGGGGACAGCATCTGACGCAGCTACCAACGGGAATTCATGGAGAGTTGCAGCTGCGATTCAAGGATCTGCGCAAATCAGATCAGTATCTGGAAATATTACGGTAACAGGAGATGCTGCTTTTACTGCAACTTTTAATGATAAAGAAGGATTGAATATAACAGATGGGGCTTCCATTTGCTCACAATCCGGGAACATCACCTTACGCGGTACAAATACCTTAGAATCTTCAGGTCAATTCTGTAACTCCATTCGTTTTGCTGCAGCTAATGTAGCCAACTCCATTCGTATTGGGTTTGATGGTACCAATGCTTATTCAGGTAACATTACCATTGAAGGGAACTCAATTTACCAACGAAGTACCCATGCAGGAGCCGGTTCAATCGCAGTGCAAACGACGGGCACGCTTACTTTTCAGCCGACTGGGAATGCTTTCACCTACATGCGGGCGGGGGATGCAGGTACTTTAACTTATGACGACGACTGGAATTTTGGCACTACACTTTCTGGTTTCACGTTAGGCAAGAGCACCAATACCACCAATCTGACCTTTGCGAATGTTTTGTCTACTGCCGGGCCGATCACGATGTACGGAGGACTGATCACACTGAACAGCAACCTGACTACTACTGCTTCCGGGGGAGCCATACTTGTCAAGGCTACGGATCAGCTCAATACGGCTGACAGCAGGACCTTCACCACCAACAACGGCGACTTTATCCTTTGGTGCGACAGCGATAATTCAAGCGGAGGGCGTGTCTGGCTGGGAAATAATAACGTGATCAATACCGCCAATGGCAGCACCAGCAGTGGTTTGTCGGGTGGTGGAAAGATCGTACTGGCTGGCGGGCTGGACAATGGAGCAAATGGTGGAACGGCCAGTGACGGTATCCCGGATGGATTTGCGGCCAATGCCAGCAGCATCGGTGTTTATTTGGGCAATACAGCTGCTAACTATACCCAAATGTATTCAGGTGGTGGGGATATCCTCGTGCGGGGTGCATCCACCCTTGTTTCTTCCAGCGTTCATGGATTAGGGGTCTATTCTGATGGCCGATGGCTCGCCAATGCCGGCAAGGGTTCCATTACCATTCATGGCACTTCGGCCTGGTATTATGGAATCAATTTTTCCTCCCCTGTGACCAATACCACTGCAGGAGATAAACATCTGCAATTGATTTCTGACAAAGGTTCCGGGACGGCTATTTCTATTACAGGAACGGGCAGTAATTATCATGGTGTGGTCTTTAATTATCTAAACCCCAAGGAAGTGCTCGCCACTGGCGGTGGGGCGATTGTGATCAATGGAACCTCTGGTACTTATGGCCCCGGCGTTTTTC
>CANHUD010000226.1 GCA_947463665.1 Sphingobacteriales bacterium | reverse complement strand
AGATTTTTGAACGGTCTTTGGACGAACGGGAAGCGTAGGAAGATTCTGTGCATTTACTGAACTGCTACCTAAAAAAAGCCCCAACCCAAAGAGAAAGGTCAATCGAAGGAAATGGAATAAAAACGTGGCTATAGGAACTGAAGAAAAAAGCAAATAAGAATTCATGCTTTAAACAAAATTATAAATAATAAAATTATTTTATATACCTACAAGTTGGTATTTACTGATTAAAAGTTGTTAAATCTCATGAAACTGTATAAACTGGTGAAGATTCAACGCCGATTTGATCGCCAGCTTTTGCATCAGGTTTTTCCGGTGTGTTTCTACGGTATAGACACTAAGGTTAAGATGTTCTGCAATCATTTGATTGGTAAACTGTTTTTTGATAAGAAGCAGAATCTCCCACTCTCTTCTGGTTACGTGCCAGGTTTGCTGAATATAACGAAATTTTTCTTCTTCGGAGCGATGATTCGTATCCAGATACAGAAATGCAGGTTCATTCTTCATTACGCGTTCTATGGCCATGAGCAATTCATCATGATTGGTATTTTTAAGAAGATACCCGTGAGCACCTAATCGTTTACACTCCATCATGGTTAATGTATCAGAATAGGTGGAGAGAATGATAACTTTTAAGGGAAGATTTCTTTTGCTTAATTCAGACAATATTGACAATCCATCTGGCTGTCCGATCTTGAGATCCAGCAAGAGAACATCCGGTTTTTCGTATTCAATTTGCGTCAATAGAGTTTTGCCATCCTGATAAACTGTACAAACATCCAACAAACTGTCTTTCTCCAACAACGCACATAAACCTTCTGTAAAAAGAAGGTGATCATCGGCAATGGCAATGCGTAAACGGGTATTCATAGAAAATAAGGCAGAGTGATTATAAATGTTGTATTTCCGGGTTGTGTGTCAACATGCAGCTTACATTTCCCTTCACGAATTCGTTTTCTGATATTGGCAAGGCCCATGCCTTCTGAGGTAGAAGGGGGTATTCCTTTTCCATTATCTTCAACAATAACCTCCAGATGCTGTTCATGAAAACAAAATTGCACCACGGCTTCGGTTGCCTGGGAATGGCGAAGGATATTGGTGATAAGTTCCATCAGCATTTTATAAAGATTCATTTCCTGTTCGGGGGATAAGGATTTCGGAATACCTACCTGAATAAATTCAAAATGAATAGATTGTTGTTGGTTAAGTTGTTTGATGTAAGTGGCCATAACATCGGACAGGTCATGGTCATGCAGAGCACTTGGACGAAGATTATGTGCAATCGTACGACTGCTTTGCGAAATATCATCAACCAGATTCAGTATCTCCTTCTTTTCTTCCGGTTGAATAGAAAGTCCCATGGTTTTGAACTTTACAGCAGCCAGCTGGGCTCCCATAAGATCATGGAGATCTTCTGCGATACGAGCCTGTTCTTCCCGCTGAATAAGAAGCATATCCCGTACGGAGGATAGTTTCAGGTCCATCAATTCAGCAGTCAACGTTCGGTTTTGACGAAGAACCAGTTGATATTTATATAAAATACCAATGGATATAAGTGTCACTTCCAGCACAATACTCCATTGTAATAAATTGGGAGCATCGGTATTTCTATCGAGTATTCCCAGTTCTATTAAAATGGATATGATTCCGGAGTACAACAACAGGAAAACGGCTAAAAAGTAAAAAATTGCCGGGCGATAGCGTTGAACTATTTTTTCCATACAGGAGACCAATACAAGCGCTATTCCAAGCAATTGTTGAATAAGAAAAACAATAAAATGTATTTTTTTAACCGAGATATCCGGAAAATATCTGTAAATAATCCATGTTGCCGGCACCATACACACAAGAAATATTTTCCATAGATTCACTATCCCATACAATTTACTTTCTGTTTTTCGCTGATTGCAAAATAATTGCATTACATGCATCATAAGAAAGAGAGAAACCGAGCTTGCGATAAACCGTGTTATACCGGCATAGAAGGGGAATTCAGGATAAAACCATTTGAAATCAAGTCCTTCATAGGTTAGTAGAAGGTTGAATGTTAGTATAATATAAACAGCATACCATAAATTAAGTACCTCTTTGAATATCACCAGCAGAATCAGACTTACCAGGAAGGCCATAAGTAATACCCCGCTGAAAAATCCTATGAAGAGATTGGCTTTATCATCCAGTTGTTCTACCACAGAAGCTGGCAGCAACCGGAACTTAACATTCAGGTTTTCATTACGCTTGTCGCAATACAGCAACCCGGTTAGGGTATCTCCAGGCTGCAGATAGATGGGAAAGGTGAAATTAACAGCAGGAAATGGACGTTGTGAAAATGGATAGATATCTCCTGTTTTACCGGAAGACGAAAGCCTGCCGTTTTTCAAAAGAAACAGTTCTGTTTCATTGATCCCCCGATTACTCAATTGAAGGTAATACATTCGGGCTTGGGCTGATCTTGTTGTAACCCGAATTCTGAACCAGTATGTGTTGGGAGTATGTACCTTATGAAAAGTGAAACCGACATTATTATGTTGCCAATCGAGATTAGAAGAATGTAAAATCTGTTGAGCATTTCTTCCAAAAGCATCCTCAACATAGTAAATTTTATTACTTATGTTCCAGTCGGCCTCCTCAGAAAGATCATCGGCCACAATTAATGGCTGAGTCTGACCAGTCAGGCACATCAATACGAGCAGAAAAGATACAACGCCCTGTAAAATCTGCATTCTTAAATATAAGAAAGAAAGATTTTAAAGCTCCGGAATATCCGAAAAATACCAACTGGTTGGTATAGGACCAATCGGATTTGAAAGACTACAACCGGTAATTTAAACCTGTTTTGTGAGACAAAGATCCGCTATGAATTGAGCCTGTTCAATGGGTATGTACGGAAGGCTGACCACATCCCCCGAAGCATGAAAAACCAGTGTGGCTAATTTTCTGGAACGAAGAAAGGGACTAGTTTTGACCTCTACCTGTTGAACTTTTTCAAACCTTAAGAGCAGTTCGTTCGTACCCCATATTCCTTTCCGAATCTGGAGGGTATGCTCATCGAACCAAAAACGGAAACGTCTCTGACGAATAAGATTAGAAACAGAAAAATAGGCTAAAAAAAGGCTCGGTACGATTACCAGCCAGGGTTTCCAACAGTACAAGGCAATGCAACTAATGCAAGTAATGGGTAGTATAACCAAAATGGTTTGTCGCCATGCATAGGATGTATCTACTGAATGAGCCTGGGAATATTCCGAAGGCCATACAGCCTGATAAGACCTGGTCAGCTCGTGTAAGTTTGCCTTTTGAAGTACAGGAACCCTTATCCAATGCGCATCCTGGAGAATATTTTCCCCTGCAGTAAATAATCGAAGAGTTCTTATACCCAGCAGGCTTCGTAAAAAATTACTCTCCCAGCTGATGAGCTGCACATTCCGGTGAAGCAGCATTTTCTGCTGGGTCTGAAAAAATCCCCATTTCAGCTGAAATCCCTGTTCCGTCAGGCGAAACTGCCAGTTGTGATAACGTAACACAGTTCGTATAAAGGAAACGACCAGGGTAATGAGCAATCCGAATCCGATCATCGACAGGATGAGACGGGTGGTGAGCCGAACCCGATCCACCTGTTGCTCAACATCTTCCAGCTCCACATCCACAAAATTCTGCATATCGTCTATCCGTGCCAGGATGAAGGTCAGGATCAGCAGCAGGGTTTTGATATGATTTTCAGAGAGGGCAAGTTTCAGCAGGTCAACCGGACGAATACCGATCAATGCTGGAGGGTGAGCAACAACGGAATCGACAGAAACATCATCTTTTTGCTGCAGGATGGCCTGTAACTCCAGTGCCCGCTCTTTTCGTATGGCTTCGATTTTCAGTTCCGTATCATCAGTACCGGCAGTTTCCAGTTTCATTCCGCAGGTATTGGTTAGTCGGTGCAGATAGGATTGAGTCAGGTGGACCGACTGTACACGGTTCAGTGGAATACTGGTCTTTTTCCGGGTTAGTACGCCCGATAAAATGATCAGTTCGCCGGCTTCGATGTAAAATCGAAATCGGAAATGCTGGATAATGTAGTGGATGCGAACCATAAGCCCAACAGCCAGCATTCCCATCAGGTAATAACCCAATCCCGGTGCCTCAGTTCCCTGCTTTTCCTCATTTCGGATAAACTTTCTTCCCACTACAAATAGCACCAGCAGCCAGCTTTCGCGGAAGATCTTTCCTATAATGAAGATCAGGGCAACCTGGGAGGCGCGTTGTGGTTTCGACCAGTCAAACTCCGGGACTTGCATGGGTGGCAATTTTTTCCATGATCCAGCCTTTGAGTTGATCTGCCGTCTCCTGCTTCAATCCTTTGATGCTGATATCTCCGCCATGACTGGCGGCCGTCATCAATCGGATAGAGGCCAGACCGTATCGACGGCCTATCGGTCCGCTTCGTACGATGGCATGCTGTACTTTTACGAAGGGGATGATGTGGGTCGACTGAAACAGCCAGCCTGTTTTGAAAATGATGTCTTTATCGCGCAGCGCCCAAGACCGGTTTTTAAACCCGATGATTATGGACGCATAGGT
>CANHUD010000225.1 GCA_947463665.1 Sphingobacteriales bacterium | reverse complement strand
ATCTTCCCGTTCACGGTTTTGCCGTTGAACTCAGCCGGCAGCTTCACCGTGATCACATCGTGCTCATACACAATGTCCGGTTGCGTAGCAAGAGCGGCCGTTCTTTTGGTCTGGTCGATCCGCTGCTGATACTGCAACTCATCGGCATAATAATCTTCGGATACCAGATCAACCGACTGCTGGCTGGAACATACCACGAGGTACAGCATGCCGGCCACAAAACTCAGATAAAAGATCGCGATTTTCGTTCCCCAGTTGATGCGCATAACCTGTTATTTTACCGGTCCCATAAAATGGGTCTCGGCTGTTTTTAATTTTTTATCTCCTTCATACACGCCAATCCTCACCTCATTCTTGCGTGCCTTCAGTTCGGCTGGATCCACCCGGATGATGAAAGGCTGTGTCTTATAGCCTTCCGCGCCAATATGAAGCGCTCCGCCGATCACTTCGATCTCCCCGTTCAGATTCTCCAGCTTCAGCGTCAGCGGAATATCCTTGCGTGTTTTATTCGCCATCTTGATGTTGTAAATATTCACCAGCCGCCCATCGGGTAATTTCTGATATACCGCACCCGAAGCCCGCAGAATGGTCACATCCACATCATCCCGTGTTATCAGCAAAAAACCCAATACGGAAACCAGAATGGCGAGTACCGATGAATACGCAATAATGCGTGCATTGATCCGGGGTTTCTTGCCTTCCCGAATGTTCTCTTCTGAAGCAAACCGAATCAGTCCGGTGGGCTTGTGTACACTGGTCATGATCGCATCACAGGCATCAATACAGGCCGTGCAATTCACACATTCCAGCTGGGTGCCGTTACGGATGTCAATGCCGGTAGGACAAACCCGCACACAGGCAGCACAATCAATACAGTCGCCCGCAGGAGCTGCCGCTTCTTTCTTTCCCTTGCTCCGTGGCTCTCCGCGTACATAATCATAGGCCACCACAATGGAGTTCTTATCTAATAAAACGCCCTGTAAGCGTCCGTACGGACAAACCACAATGCATACCTGCTCCCGGAACCAGTAATAAACAAAAAAGAAGACGGACGAAAAAACAAGCAGACTCACAAACGTTCCGAAATGTGCCGGTATCCCTTCCTGCATGTATAATTTCACCTTATCCATCCCAATCAGATAGGCCATGAAAAAATGGGCGATCAATACCGCAATGGCATAAAACACTACGATCTTGGTTGCTCGCTTACGGATCTTCTCCGCATTCCACGGCATCTCCCGCAACTGCCGCTGCTGCTGCGCATCACCATCGATCCAGTATTCAATCTTACGGAATACCATCTCCATGAAAATGGTCTGCGGACAGGCCCATCCGCAGAATATACGGCCAAATACAACCGTGAATACGATGATAAAAACCATAAAGGTTAGCATCCCCAGGGCAAACAGAAAAAAGTCCTGCGGACCAAAGATCTGACCAAAGAAAATGAACTTCCGCTCCAGCACATTGATCATGAAAAATGGCTCGCCTGAAATTTTTATAAACGGAAGCGTAAAGAATAAAATCAGATAGACAATACTCGCAACGGTCCGCTTGTTGTACAGCTTACCCTTCGGCTTCTTCGGATGAATGTACTTCCGACGCCCCTGCTGATCAATGGTCGCCACCGAATCCCGGAACGACTGATCAAGCACTTTCTCTTTGTCCTCTGCCTTCAACATTGCTTCTTTTTTAAATGGTATAAAATCAACAGAAAATCTGCTGATTTTACACCCAACCACTAATCTCTAATCTCTAATCTCTAATCTCTATATTCTAATCTCTATATTCTTCTCCCTGCGGCGCTTTCGCATTCGCAGGATTCGTTCCTTTGATCGACTTCACATAACCGGTGATGTTCTTCATCTGAACCGGTGTAAACATGGATTCCCAGGCCTGCATACCCTTTTCAGGATAACCCAGTTTGATCGTTTTGTAGATATCATTCAGCGATCCGCCATGGATCCAGAAGGCATCGGTAAGGTTAGGCCCGATCCCTCCTTCACCGTTGGCACCATGACAGGCCACACAGGATTGCCTGTATAATTTTTCTCCTTCACTGATACCAGCAGCATCCGCCAGTGCCACATTGTTCTCATCCACGAGATTCTTTGTCTTTGCCTTATACGCTTCTTCCATCTTCTTACCCGCTTCCATCTCTGCCAGATACTCCTGTTCAGGATTCTTTCCGTAACCAAATACATGGAAGTTGAAAATATAGATCACGGCAACCACTACGGTTACGTAAAACCCATATTTCCACCACGGTGGCAACGCATTGTCCAACTCACGAATGCCATCATAATCATGATCCAGCAACACATCGGCTTCTTTCTCCACCGGTACGGCACGTGTCATAAATCTTTTATCCATGCGGCTCCACCATTCTGCAAAAGAAGAACGGACAGGTGCCGTAACTTCAACCTGGTCCGCTCCCGTTAACGTACGATACATCCGCCTTCCCAGAAATGCCAGAATAAAAATGATCAGGGTCTCCAGCAGAATGACCGAAGCGAATGCCCAGAACTCCAGAGCCGGTAAGCCTCCATAGTTTGAGGAAGCGGCAACAGGTTCCACAGCATCCTGGGCCTGCACGCCCGCCCAGGAGAACAAACCGAGCAGGATAGTAGTCACTTTAGTTAGTGTTGAACGATGTTTCTCCTGGATCTTTTTACCCAATACCAGTAATACCTGACCCATGCCCCAGATCACAAAAACCAGGACAATGGCCGTAGCCACCAGAAGCACCTCCAGCCAGTTCAAAGATGAACCGGATCCCGGACCGGCCGATCCCTGTGCCAAACCGGTCAGGCCCAACAGGTGAAACGCAGAAAAGAAAACCGCTTTGCGTGTAGATGTATGTATGCGAAAGAATGACATAGCAGATTGTTTAAAGGTTCTTGGTTGATTCAGTAGTGGGAAGATCAAGTGGCAGACTACTCAGGCTATCTGCCTGTTCTTTCGACATGCTTTTGACCCATATCAGCACGAGAACAAAAAAGGCAACAAAGAGCACCAGCCCGATCAGCGGATAAATGTCAATGTTCGCGATCTTGTCGGCATGGTTACGGATGAACTTGAACATGGCTGTTTATTTTTGTGCGGTTTGACTGGCCTCAATATCCTTACCCATGCGCTGCATATACGCAATGATCGCAATGACTTCCTTATTCGGTGTGGTCTCAATACCATCTGTCTTCAGACGCGCCGTGATCTCCCTGGCCTGACGCAGCAGATCTGCATTGGCCTGCTGATCATATCCCTCCGGATAAGGCACGCCCAGCTGCTGCATCACCCGGATCTTTCCGGCTGTTGTAGCCGTATCCAGTTCCCGCTCATGCATGAAGGAATACGAAGGCATGATGCTACCGGTAGATAACGCCTCCGGATCATCAAAGTGATTGTAATGCCAGGTATCTGACTTCTTGTTGTTGCCCACACCCTCACGAGATAAGTCCGGCCCGGTGCGCTTTGATCCCCACTGGAACGGATGATCGTACACAAACTCCCCGGCCTTCGCATACTCACCATAACGGGCCGTCTCCGAACGGAACGGACGAACCATCTGGGAGTGACAGGTATAGCATCCTTCGCGAATGTATATATCCCTTCCATGCAGCTCCAGCGGCGTATAGGGCTTCACCGCCGAAATCGTAGGTATATTGGTCCTGATCAGAAACGTAGGGATCATCTCCACAATACCTCCAATCAGAATGACGATCAGCGTAGCCACAAGGAACGGTACCGGACGGCGCTCAATCCAGCGATGCCAGTGCTCTCCGGAATGTTTAGTATACGCTTTCTCCAGGGCAGGTGCCTCCGCCGCTTCATCAGCCAGTAGACTTCCCTGATTCACAGTAGCAAACAGATTGTACACCATCAGCAACACACCGGCAAAGAACAGAAGTCCACCTATCGCCCGCAATCCATAAAAAGGCGCCAGTTGCGTAACGGTCTCCAGAAACTGGTATTTCAACTGACCGGCCTCTGTAAACTCTTTCCACATCAGGCTCTGCTTGAACCCGGCCCAGTACATCGGTACGGCATAAAAGATGATCCCCAGCGTACCAATCCAGAAATGGATATTCGCCAGCTTTTTTGAATACAGCTCCGTACGGAAAATACGAGGCAAAAGCCAGTACAATATGCCGAAGGTCAGCATCCCGTTCCAGCCCAATCCGCCTACATGCACGTGCGCAATGGTCCAGTCGGTAAAGTGACTGATCGCATTCACATTTTTCAGCGACAGCATCGGCCCTTCAAAAGTCGACATACCATAGGCGGTGATGGCCACCACCAGAAACTTAAGGATCACATCCTCCCGTACCTTGTCCCAGGCACCACGTAAGGTCAGCAACCCGTTGATCATACCACCCCAGCTGGGGAAGATCAGCGTAAAACTGAATACCACACCCAGCGACTGTGCCCAATTCGGCAGCGCTGTGTACAGCAGATGGTGCGGGCCCGCCCAGATGTACAGGAAGATCAGTGCCCAGAAGTGGATGATCGAAAGTTTGTACGAATACACCGGGCGATTCGCAGCCTTGGGCATGAAATAATACATCAGCCCGAGATAGGGT